>CAYXRQ010000007.1:0-15564 GCA_964466765.1 uncultured Bifidobacterium sp.
ACCCGAGCGTGCCGTTCTGGTCGGCAACCATGCGCACCGTTGTCCGGCGCGCGGTGGCGTCCAGCGTTCGCAGGCGCGGGGTGATCTCGAGTTTGCCGGTGCGGGCGAATGCCTCCGTGACGATGTCGACCTTCGTGCGTGACTGCGCGGACGGCTCGATGTGCTGCCAGTCGCAGCCCCCGCAGCCCTCGGCCACGTGCGGGCACGGCGGCTCGCGGCGGTCGGGGGACGCGTCGACCACGTCCAGCACGACACCGCGGCCGAAGTCCTTGGCCTTCGTGTCGAGGGAGATCTCCACGGTCTCGCCCGGCAGCACGTCGGGCACGAAGACGACCCTGCCGTCCTCCAGCCTGGTGAGACCGTCACCGCCGGCGACGAGCTTGTCGATCCTGACGATGTGGCCTTCGTTCACTGCTCCAGCGTAGGGCGGGGCGGTCTGGCCCGTGCGGCCATTGGCTAGGGTGAACCGCGTGACGCTGCCGATCCAGATATCGCCCTCCGTTCTCCCCGCAGACTTCTCGAAGCTCGGTGACGAGGTGAGGGCGCTGGAGGAGGCCGGCGTCGACCTGATCCAGTGGGACGTGATGGACGGCCAGTTCGTGCCCAACCTCACCTTCGGCCCGGACGTGATCGCGTCGGCGCGCAAGCACACCTCGCTCCCCTTCGAGGCCCACCTGATGGTCCTCACCCCCGACGTGATGGCGGCCCGCTACGTGGAGGCCGGCTGCGGCCGTCTCATCGTGCACGCCGAGGCCTGCACCCACCTGCACCGCACCTGCGAGAACATCCGCTCCATGGGCGCCACTGCGGCGGTCGCGCTGAACCCGCACACCCCGGCGTCCGCGGTGGAGCACGTGCTCGACCTCATCGACATGGTCCTCGTGATGACGGTGAACCCCGGTTTCGGCGGACAGGCCTACATCCAGACGATGGAGCCGAAGATCCGCGAGGTGCGCGACATGATCACCGCGCGCGGCCTCGGCGACAAGGTGAACGTGGAGGTGGACGGCGGCATCGGTCCCTCCACCATCGCCGGGGCGGCGGCCGCGGGGGCGAACGTTCTCATCGCCGGCAGCGCGCTCTATCGCGACCCGGAGGGCCTGAAGCACGCAGTCGACGACCTGCGCGCCCGCGCCACGGCCGCCTTCAGCGCCTGAGGCCCCTCTTCACCCACACCAGTGCGACGAGTCCCACGAGCACGAGCGCACCCGGCAGCACCAGTGCCGCGAACAGCCGCACGGGGTCACCCAGGAAGTTCGAGAACACGCCCGACTCGATCCCGGTGCCGTCGATGTTGAGCGTGCGCGCCGACTCCTCGAACGACGGGCACTCGACGCCACCGTCGATCACCTCGTTGCCGCCGAACAGGTCGGCCGAGTCGCGGATCGTGGACGACAGCCTCTGCGACACGGGGTCCAGTCGCACACCGACGATGTAGGCGGTGCCGACGTCGAGGAACTTCACGTCTGCGCCGTAACGGATCTCCACTGTGGCACCCACGGCGTACCCCTCCAGCGAGCCGGCCCGCACCTGCGACACCTCGAAGGTGGCCGACACCGGGTCGATCGCGGTGACGGTGCCCACGAACACGGCCTGGGCCTCCGGTGGCCCTGCGCAGCCCTCGGGCACGGTGGTCACCGCCGACGGGAGCGTGGTGGTGGTCGAGGTCGTGGTGGTCGACGTGGACGATGACGAGGTTGTTGTGGTGAGAGCGGGGTCGACCGTGGTGGTGGTGCTGGTCTCGGCGGTCACCACGGCGGCCGGCGCGCCCACCATCAGCAACGCAACGGCCGCGCCGAGGATGGTTCCCATGGTCCGGCCGCGCATCGGTTCAACGCTAGCCACCGTCCGCGCCGTAGGTTGGGCGCATGGGACTGGACCCGACACGCAAGCGAGTGCCCCGGCGCACGGACATCTGGTTCGTGGCCGCCGCGATCACCGCGGCAGC
Organism: uncultured Bifidobacterium sp.; assembly: GCA_964466765.1. Lineage (GTDB taxonomy): Bacteria > Actinomycetota > Acidimicrobiia > Acidimicrobiales > Ilumatobacteraceae > UBA2093. The sequence continues at coordinate 1,949 of CAYXRQ010000007.1, forward strand.
GCTGCTCGTGGTGTGGGGATTCCTCGGGTGACACGCCGGCGCGGTTGACATGGCACGGGACATCTGGGACGGCCTCTACGGCCCGGTCGAGGTGCGGCGCATGCAGCCCTACGAGACGGTGAAGGACTACGTGTGCCCCGGCTGCAACCGTGAGATCCCCGCGGGCACCGGCAACACGGTCACCATCCCGCGGGACGCACCGGACCTGCGCAGGCACTGGCACCATGCTTGCTGGCAACGGCGCAGCCGTTGACGTTTGTTGGCAACGGCGCAGCCGTTGACGCCTGCTTGCGACACCACAGTCAGCGATGACTAGAACGCGTCCTCCAGCACCTCGAGCCGCGTGCCCGTCACCGCCGCCACGTCGAACCTGACGCGCAGTCCCCTCTCTCCCAGGGTGCGCACGTACGCGTGACCGGCGCGTCTCACCCGCTGCTGCTTCAGCGGCGTCATCGCCTCCCAGGGAGAGCCCCACGCACCCGTGGCCCTGGCCTTCACCTCGCACACCACCACGAGGTTTCCCCGGCGTGCGACGACGTCGATCTCCCCTCCGCGCATCGTCCAGTTCCTGGCGATGACGTCGAATCCCTGCCGGGAGTACCAGCGGGCCACGAGGTCCTCGGCCCAGCGCGCACGCGCTAGTCGTGGCGTTCGATCTCTCCCGTGTCGAGGAGCGTGTCGTCCGGCAGCTCCTCCACGTTCACGTCCTTGAAGCTCAGCACCCGCACCGTCGGGATGAACCGGGTCTTGCGGTACATGTCCCACACCCATGCGTCTGTCATCACCACTTCGATCAGCGGCCTCGCACTGTCGCCGGTGATGGACACCTTGACATCGTTGGCCAGGTAGAAACGGCGTTCGGTCTCCACGGCGTACCGGAACATGCCCACGACGTCCTGGTACTCCTGGGCGAGTTTGTACTCGCGGTCAGCCTCGAAGTTCTCGAGATCGTCGGAGTTCATGGGTTCTGGCCGGCACGTGCCGGCACTGTCCTTACGACTCGCGCTTCTCGCGGATCTTTGCGGCCTTGCCGACGCGATCGCGGAGGTAGTACAGCTTGGCGCGACGGACGTCGCCCTTGCGGAGAACCTCGATCTTGGCCACCGACGGGCTGTGCACGGGGAACGTGCGCTCCACGCCGACGCCGTAGCTGACCTTGCGCACCGTGTAGGTCTCGGCGATGCCGGACCCCTGGATGGCGGTGATGTTGCCCTGGAAGATCTGGATGCGCTCCTTGCCCGACTCGACCACGCGCACGTGCACCTTGACCTCGTCGCCGGGGCCGAACGCGGGGATGTCGTCGCGCATGTTCTGGTTGTCAACGATGTCGGTGGTCTTCATGGTGGGTTCCTAGCGGCTCGAATGTGTGCGTCCGCGGCCTAGGGGGCCTCATCGGCGAACAATGAAGGATACGAGACATCCTCGGCCCCTTCCAACAGGGTCTTTTCCTTGTCCGACAAGCCTCCGCGGGCCTCGATCAGGTCCGGCCGGCGAAGAACGGTGCGGCGCAGTGCCTGCACGAAGCGCCACTTCTCGATGCGCCCGTGGTCTCCCCCGCGCAGAACCTCGGGCACCCCCCACCCACGGAACTCGGCCGGCCTGGTCCACTGGGGCTCCTCGAGCAGGCCGGCGGCGCCGAAGGACTCGGTGACGGGCGAGACGGCGTTGCCCATGACACCGGGGATGAGACGGGTCACTGCCTCGATCACCAGGCACGCGGCCACCTCGCCGCCGGCGAGCACGACGTCACCGACGGAGATCTCGTGGTCCACGAGGTGCTCGCGCACGCGGTGGTCGACGCCTTCGTAGCGGCCGCACAGCAGGCTGAACCCGCCTGCATCCGCCAGCTTCTGCGCGATCGCCTGGGTGAACGGCTCGCCGCCGGGGCCGAGCAGGATGAGCGGGCGCGGCGGGTCGGCGGCCTCGACGGCGGCAAAGACCGGCTCGGGGCGCATGAGCATCCCGGCACCCCCGCCGAACGGTGCGTCGTCGACGGTGCGGTGGACATCAGTGGCGTGGTCGCGGATGTCGTGGCACCGCAGGTCCACCTGCCCGTTCTCCCGTGCGCGGCCGAGCAGGCTCTGCGAGCAGAACCCGTCGACCATCCCGGGGAACAGCGTAAAGACGTCGATGCGCACGGTGCGAACCTACCGAACTCAGTCCGCGAGGTCGAAGAGACCCTCGGGCGGGTCGATCACGGTGACGCCGCCCGTGCAGGACACCACGAACGGGGCCGGCACGAGGACACCGGAGTCGAGCTCCAGCAGGTCGTGGGCGGGGTTCTGCACCACGGCGGTGCACCTGCCGACCTCGGTCCCGTCTGCCGTGACGACACGCGAGCCGACGAGCTCGTGGACCCACACGGCAGCGGGATCAGCGACGGGCTCGGCATAGAGGACCTTGTTGGTCAGGCGCTCCGTCTCGTTGCGGTCGTCCACCCCTGCGAAGTGCACCACGAACCGGTCCTTCTCGGGCCGGGAGGCGGTGATCTCCAGCCGGCGGGGGCCCGAGGGTGTGTCCACGAACAGCACGGAGCCCGGTTCGTGGCGCAGTGCGACATCGGAGGTGAACGTGACGTAGGTGTCGCCGCGGACCCCGTGGGGCCGGCCGATGCGGCCGACCTCGAGCAGCCCGGGCGGAGGTGCCATCGACGCGGTCAGGCGTCGACGAAGTCGACGTCGACATCGACGTCGTCGTTCACCGCGGCGGCGCGCACGACCGTGCGGATGCTCTGGGCGGTGCGGCCACGGCGGCCGATGACGCGGCCGAGGTCGCCGGGGCCCACGCGGACCTCCAGCTTCACCTTGTCGCCGCGGCCGGTGCTGGACGACACAGACACTGCGTCTGCGTCGTCCACGATGCTGCGCACGATGTGCTCCAGCACTGCGGTGGCGGTGGGCGCCTCGAGCTCGTTGGCGTCGAAATCAGACACGGCGGGTTACTTCGACTTCGCGGCCGAGAACTGGGCCCAGGCGCCGCTGATCTCGAGGAGCTTCTTCACGCGCTCGGTCGGCTGGGCGCCCTTCAGCAGCCAGGCGACGGCCTTGTCGTTGTCGATCTTCAGCGTGGAGGGCTCGGTGCGGGGGTTGTACTGGCCGAGGATCTCGATGAAACGGCCGTCACGTGCGCGGCGGGAGTCGGCCGCGATGACGCGGTACTGCGGTTGCTTGGTCTTGCCGACTCGGGTGAGGCGCAATTTGACTGCCATGTGCGATGTTCTCCTGGAAGGGACCCGTTCTGGGACTAGGTAAGGCTAGCGGTGAGGTTTGCCCCTCCCCAACGGGCAGGGACCGCGTTTTCAGCGCCCGAACGGGGGGAACCCCGGGGGCGTCCCCGGGCCACTGGGACCTCCGGGCATGCCCGGGAAACCACCCTGGCCGCCGAGCAGGTCGCCCAGTTCCCGCATGGCCTGGCGCTTGTTCACCTTGCCGGGCTTGCCCTTCGACTTGCCCTTGCCGCCGACAGGACCGGCGAGCGCACCCATGCGCTTCATCATCTTCTGCATCTCGGCGAACTGCTTGATGAGCCTGTTCACGTCCGCGACCTCGGTGCCGCTGCCCCTCGCGATGCGGGTGCGCCGGCTGCCGTTGATGATCTCGGGCCGCGCGCGCTCCTCCTTCGTCATGGAGCGGATGATCGCCTCGGTGACCTTCACCTGGTCGTCACCGATCTCTGCGTTCTTCATCTCCTTCGGCATCCCCGGGAGCATGCCGACGAGCCCGGAGATCGGGCCCATCTTCTTCACCTGCTGCAGCTGCTCCAGGAAGTCCTCCAGCGTGAACTGGCCCTCCATCAAGCGCTCGGCGGCCTTCTCGGCCTCCTCCTTCTCGAAGACCTGCTCGGCCTGCTCGATGAGCGACAGCACGTCGCCCATGCCGAGGATGCGCCCCGCCATGCGGTCGGGGTGGAACTGCTCGAAAGCGTCGATGCGCTCGCCCGTGGCGGCGAACGCGATGGGCCGGCCGATGACGCTCTTCACGGAGAGCGCCGCGCCGCCGCGCGCGTCGCCGTCCAGCTTGGACAGGATCACCCCGTCGATCGAGAGCCTGTTGTGGAAGGCCTCCGCGGTGGACACCGCGTCCTGGCCGATCATCGCGTCGATGACGAGGAACGTGTAGTCGGGCCTGACCGCAGACGAGATGTCGGCGACCTGGCGCATCATCTCCTCGTCGATCGCGAGCCGGCCGGCAGTGTCGACGATGAGCACGTCCTTGCCGAGGCGCTTCGCCTCCTCCAGGCCGCGGCGCGCCGTGGCCACCGGGTCGCCCGGCTCGCTGAAGACCGGCACGCCGACCTGCCCCGCGAGCGTGCGGAGCTGCTCGACAGCCGCGGGTCGCTGCAGGTCCGCACCGACAAGAAGCGGCTGGCGGCCCTGGGACTTGAACCAACGGGCGAGCTTGGCGGCGCTGGTCGTCTTGCCGGAGCCCTGCAGACCGGCCATCAGGACGACCGTCGGCGGCTGGCTGGCGTACGTGATCTTCAGCGTCTCGCCGCCGAGCATGGCGACGAGCTGCTCATTGACGATCTTGACGACCTGCTGGCTGGCGTCCAGCGCCTGCGAGGCGGTTGCCCCGACGGCCTGCTCGCGGATGCGCGCGACCACCTCGCGCACGACCGAGACGTTGACGTCAGCCTCGAGAAGCGCCGTGCGGATCTCCGCGAGGATTTCGTCGACGTCCGCCTCGGTCAGGCGGCCCTTGCCGCGGATCTTCTTGACGACCCCCTGGAGGCGGTCACTCAGCGAATCGAACACGGAGTCAGGCTACCGAGGGGGCGGGACGGCCTGCCCTAGCCGATGGATGTCACGGCGGTGACCCGACCCGCATCGACGGACACGTTGACGCGGTTGTCCTGCCAGTCGGTGGTGACCATCAGGCTCTCCCCGTCGCGTTCCGTGACACGCATCGTCCACCCGGCGGCCTCGGCGACCTTGGCCGCCTCCTCCTCGTCCAGACCGACGAGCTTCTCTGCGTCCTCTGGCCGCACCGACGTCACCGGGACGTCCGCACCGGACGAACCCCCCGAGGAGCCCGAACCTGTTGACCCCGGCTCCACCGCCACGTCGCCGGTGGACGGGACCGGGCGCGAGATGTACTCGTCACGCACCGCGAGCACCTGGATTCTCTCGCCGGCAACGCCCGTGAAGGTGTACGCCGGAAGCAGCATCTGGCGCCCCGACGCCGTCCAGTACGGCATCAATGAGGTCCGCACCTTCTCGAGAGTCACCTTGGTGGCCGTGCTGGTCGGTCCCCGTACCGAACCCGGCGACGCGATGTCCCGCGTTGCTGCGGCGGAGGACCAGCCATAGGGCATGGCGGCGTACATGCCGGTGTTCAGGCGCTCGAGAGCCTGCTCGATCGTGATGACGCGGTACTCATCGGCCTCCGATGCGTCGAAGTCCTGGCCGCCCGCAGAGGTCATGACACCGTTCTCACCGAACCCGAAGTACCAGGCGATTCCCGTCGCCTCGTCGTCCAGCATCCACTCCACGCTCACCGACACGGACCACTCGTCGGAACTGACGAGGTACTTCAGGGTGCCGTCACTGTCGTGCCCGAGTTTCTCCATGATCGCCTCGACACGCGAACGCGCCGCGGCCGGCGTCGGCAGGTTGCGCGGCGGCTCAGGGGGCGCCGGCTGTGCGCACCCGGGTGCATCAGGCGGGGTGTCGCCCACGGGTGCAGGCTCTGTCGGCTCGCACGGCGCCACGGAGGGAAGGCGGTCCGCACCCGCAGAGACCCAGTAGCTCCACCATCGCGCCTTGTCGTCCCCGTACGAGGAGAACGAGGCATCACCGTCCGTCAACAAGTACGAGCCCTGGCCGTCCTTCGTGACCTTGCCCTTCATGCCGAGTGCCGACGCCACCGACTGGGCCGCCCCCGCCGGGTCGCCCGTGAACCTGAACTGCCACGCCCGGTACCGGGCATCCGTGTCGACACCGGGGTCAGAGAGGAGCCCAGCTGATGCCACGTACTCGACGTTCGCCGGTGCGATCATCTTGGCCGAGTCGCCGGCCAGTTCGCCCGATGAGGAGCGTGAGGCGTTCGGTGCGCCGGCGAGGTCGAGCACCTCGGCGGAGCCAGACCCGCACGCGGCGAGAGTGATTGTTGCGGCCGCGAGAGCTGCGACCAGACGTGATGCGGTCATCGGGACCTCCTTGTCCCATTCTGTGACGCGGGGAGCACGCCGCAAAGTTCCCTACCCGAAGATGGCAGAGACGTACCCGGCCGGGTCGAACACGACGAGGTCCGTGGCGGTCTCCCCGAGGCCCACCAGCTTCACCGGGATCCCCAGCTCGGTCTCGATGGCGAACACGATGCCGCCCTTGGCGGAGCCATCGAGCTTGGTGAGGACCACGCCCGTCACGTCCGTGGCGGCGGCGAACTCGCGGGCCTGGGAGAGGCCGTTCTGGCCCGTGGTGGCGTCGATGACGAGGAGCACCTCGTTCACGGTGCCCTCGGCCTTCTCGGCCACGCGGCGCACCTTCTTCAGTTCCTCCATCAGGTTCGACTTGTTCTGCAGACGGCCCGCAGTGTCGCCGAGCACCAGGTCCACACCGCGGGCGGACGCCGCCTGGATCCCGTCGAAGATCACCGAGGCGGGGTCTCCCCCCTCGCTGCCGCGCACGAACTCCGCGCCGCAGCGCTCCGCCCATGTCTGCAGCTGCTCGGCCGCGGCGGCACGGAAGGTGTCGCCGGCGGCCATCAGCACCGTGCGGCCCGCAGCCTTCTGCGCGGTCCCGACCTTGCCGATCGTGGTGGTCTTGCCGACACCGTTGACGCCGACGAACAGCCAGACGTTCGGCTTCTTCTCCGCGTCGAGGCGCAGTGAGCGGTCACTGGTGGAGAGCGCGGCGGTCATCTCGGCGCGCAGCGCGTCGATCACGGCATCGGGCGAGGTCAGCTCCCCCGCCTTCACCCGGTCGCGCAGCGGCACGAGCAGCCTGTCCACCAGGCGCACGCCGATGTCGGCACGCAGGAGCGTCTCCTCCAGGTCGTCCCACGTCTCCTGCGGCACTCCGGATCGTCCGCGGATCTTCCTGAAGGCGTCGCCGAACAGCGAGCGGGTGCGCTCCGTGCGCTCCGCGACGTTCGGTGCCGTGCTGGCCGGTGCGGCGGGCTCGGCCACCCGCTCCTCCCGTTCTGTGGGTGGTTCCTCGCGCGGCGGGACAGGCGGTGCGGGCGGCGAGTCGACCACGGGGGCAACAGGCGCGGGCCGCGGTGCCGTCGGCGCGGCAGGCGGAGGTGGCGCAGGGGCGGGAGGCACCTCGACCACGAGGTCCTCGGGCAGCTGCCGGGGTGCGGCGGGACGGCGAAGCAGGAACCACGCCCCGCCGCCGAGCACGAGGAGCACGGCGATGACGACGATCGTCACGGTCGTTGCGGTGTCGGCGAGCATGGTCAGCCCGTGATCGCGCTGGAGCGCTCCGTGACGACCTTCGAGGAGCCGCCCGGCTGCATGCTGACGCCGAGCAGGCAGTCGGCTGCCTCCATCGTGCGCTTCTGGTGGCTCACGATGATGAGCTGGGCGTCACGGCGGAACTCGGCGACGAGCCCCAGGAAGCGGTGCAGGTTCACGTCGTCGAGGGCTGCCTCGACTTCGTCCATCACGTAGAACGGCGACGGACGGCTGCGGAACACCGAGAAGAGGACCGCGACTGCCGTGCGCGAGCGCTCGCCGCCGGAGAGCAGCGACAGCTTCTTGAAGGTCTTGCCGGGGGGCGTCGCCTCGATCTCGATGCCGGTGTTCAGCAGGTCATCCGGGTTGGTGAGCGCCAGCTTGCCGGCGCCGCCGGGGAACAACAGCGCGAAGAGCTCCACGAAGTTGTGGCTGACGTCCGCGAACGCGGCCGCGAACACGGACTGGATCTCCTGGTCGATCGCCGCGATCACCTGGGCGAGCTCGCGGCGCGTGTTCCTCACGTCTGCGAGCTGCTCCTCGAGGAACTCGTGGCGCTGCTGCAGCTCGGTGAACTCCTGCAGGGCGAGCGGGTTGATCGGGCCCATCAGGCGGATGTCGCGCTCCAGTGCCCGCGCGCGGTCCGCGTGCGTGGTGCCCTCGGGAACCTCTGGCATCGGGGCAGCCTCGGCTGTCTCGGGCTCGACCTCCAGCTCGCGGCGAAGCGTCTCCACCGATGCCTCCAGGCGCATGCGCACCTCGGCATCCTCCACGTCGATCCGGCGCGCCCGTTCCCGTGCGACCTCCAGCTCCTGCTCGGCCGCGTGACGGTCGCGCCTCGCCTGGTCGAGGCGGGCCGCGACGGCGCGCACCTCGTCGCTCTGGCGGCGGCGGATCTCGTGCAGCTCCGCCAGGCGGCCCTCCGTCTCGGTGCGGTGCGACTCGACCAGTGCCGACAGCCTGTCGATCGCCTCGATCGTCCTCTCCACCCGCTGGCGGCGCGACGCAGCCTCGAGGCGCGCCTCGGAGTTCGCGCCGAGCTTCGACTCGCCGTCCTCGATGCGCTGGCGCAGGTACTGGTCGCGCTCACGGAGGCCAGCGAGCCGCACCTCGAGGTCGGTGCGCCGCATGGACAGGTGCGCGAGCTGCGAGTCGAACGCGGCGCGCGCCTCGTTGAAGGCAGCGACTGCCGCGAGCTCTGCCGCCTCGTTCTCCTCGAGTGCGGGGAGTATCCCCTCCAGCTCGCTGACGCGCGACGTGTACTGCTGCATCCGCTCGCGGATCTCCTCGATCGCGTCACGCGACATCTGCTGCTCCGTGGCCCCGGCACGGCGGTCGTTCACGGCGCTCGTGAGGGTGTCGGCCGCCATCTCCACGGCCTCTGACTGCCGCTGGAGGCGCTGCTGGGTGTCCACGGCGAGACGGCGCACGGTGTTCAGCTCCTGGCGTGCGGCGTCCTGCTCGTTCTTCAGGCGTGCGACGTCGGCGAGCGCGGCGGCCTCGTCGCGGCGTGCAGCATCGACGACCTCCTGCGAGCCGAGGTCGTCCGCGGCACCGATGCGCCATGCGCTCCGGCCGAACCTGTCACCAGTGCGCGTGACCACGACCGACGAGGGGTTCCCCGACGACACGGTGACCGCATCGTCCGCATCCTCCACGCACCCGATGCCCTCGAGCAGGGCGTCGAGGAGGGCGGGCAGAGCCGACGGTGCGCCGGCCACCGGGTTGACCCTTGCGCGCAGCGGCTGGGCACCGGCCGGCAGCGCGACACCCGAGAGGCGCACCGCGCCGAGGGCGAGGACGGCGCCGTTCTGGCCGTTCGAACGAAGTGCGCGCAGGGCCTCCCGCGCCACCGCGGCGTCCGAGACGAGCACGGCACCCACCGCCTCGCCGAGACCGGCACGCACCGCGGCGTCCCACCCGGCGTCGATGGTGACGAGGTCGATCAGCGCGCCGACGACGCCGGGGACCGCCGCGAGGTTCTCCGCGCCGGTCCGTGCGCGCGATGCCGCGTCAGCGGACGAGAGCGACTCCACGCGGGCAGCGCGCTGGGCATGACGGCGCTCCGCGGCGATGACCTCTTCCTGCAGGCGGTCGATCTCGGTCTCGGCGAGGTCGCGGCGCCTGTCGAGCTCCGTCATCTCCTCGCGCAGCACGGCAACCGCGTTCTCGGCGTCCTCGAGGTCGCGCTGCAGCCCCTGGATCTCCGTGTTCGTCTGCTGGTCTCGGGATGCGATCTGCTCGATGCGCGTCTGCAGGCGCTGGATCTCGCCGGCGTTCTGCTCGACGGTGTTGCGCAGGGTGCGCAGCTCGCCGCGCACCTCGGCCGCCGCGCCGGCCGCCTGCGACGACGGGACGCTCGCGAACATGCCGTTCGCCTCGCGCTCCTGCTCGAAAGTGCTCTCCTCGGAGAGCAGTCGCTCCGCCTCCTCCGCCGCGATCGCGAGACCGCGCTCGACCTCCACGAGTTCCTCGCGCGACTGGGCCACGTCGGCCTCGAGCGTGGCGACGACGTCGTCCGCCATCATCTGCCCCTGGTCGCGCTCCAGGCCGCGGCGGCGCTCGGCGATGAGGGCGGAGAGGCCGCGTGCCCGCTCGCGCAGCTGCTCCACGCGCACCAGTTCGTCGCTCACGCCGGAGTCGCCGCGCGCGGAGAGCTCTGCCTCGGCGGCCAGCACCTCCGTGTCGAGCGCGGCGAGGCGCTTCCTCGTGTCGGCCTCCGCGCCGGAGACCTCGGTCTTCTCGCCGGTGAGCGCGGCGAGACGGGCGCGCAGCCCCGCGATCTCGCGGCCGGACAGGAAGAGCCGGAGGGCGCGCAGCTCCGCCTGCACCTCCTCGTGGCGGCGGGCCGCCTCTGCCTGGCGCTCCAGCGGGCGCAGCTGGCGGCGCACCTCGCGGATGAGGTCCTGGACGCGCAGCAGGTTCGCCTCCGTGGACTCGAGGCGCCGCTCGGCCTTCTCCTTCCGCTTGCGGTACTTCAGGACGCCGGCGGCCTCCTCGATGATCGCGCGACGATCCTCTGCTCGTGCCGTGAGGACGGCATCGATCTGGCCCTGGCTGATGATGACGTGCTGCTGGCGGCCGACGCCCGCATCAGAGAGGAGTTCCTGCACGTCCAGCAGGCGGCACTCGACCCCGTTGATCGCGTACTCGCTGTCCCCGTTGCGGAAGAGCGTCCTGCTGACGGTGACCTCGCTGAAGTCGAGCGGCAGCAGGCCGGCAGAGTTGTCGAGGGTCAGCATCACCTCGGCACGGCCGAGTGCGGGGCGCTTCTTCGTGCCGTTGAAGATGACGTCCTCCATCTTCTGCGAGCGCACCGAGGAGGGTGCCTGCGCACCGAGAACCCATGCGATGGCATCGACCACGTTCGACTTGCCCGAACCGTTCGGCCCGACGACGACGGTGACGCCCGGCTCCATCTCGAGCACGGTCGCATCAGCGAAAGACTTGAATCCCTTGAGGGTGAGCGACTTGAGGAACACGGCGGTTCCCACAGTAACGGAACGGCACCCGCGCGGACCTTGCATCCGCGCGCCGCGTCACCTCTGGCAGCGCGCGCAGTACGACGTGGAACGACCCGCCGCGACGACCCGGCGGATCCGACTTTTTCCACAGGTCAGGCATCCCTCGCCCTCGCGGCCGTAGACGAGATGGTTCAGCTGGAACCACCCCGTGTTGCCCTCCACGTCAACGTACTGGGTGTCATCGAGCGTGGAACCGCCTGCCTCGATGGCCTCCGAGAGAACCGCCACGGTCTGCTCGGCGAGCAGCTGCACCTGTGGACGACGGAGCGAGTCGACGGGGCGGTCCCATCTCATCCTGCAACGGTGCAGGATCTCGTCGGCGTAGATGTTCCCGATTCCCGCCACCACGTGCTGGCCGAGGAGGAGGGGCTTCAGTGCCCCGCGCCGGCCCCTGAGCGCGGCCCGCAGCACGTCCGCATCGAACGGGTCGCGGATGGGGTCGACGCCGAGTCGCGCGAGCTCGGGGAGAACCTCGTCCTCCTCCGCCGGGTCGTACACCACGACCTCGCCGAACGTCCGCGGGTCCACGAACCACATCTCCTCGCGCGTGCCGTCCCTCGGCGCGAGCGGGAGCACCACGTGCGTGTGCGGGGGCCTCTCCGCCCCGTGCGGCGCGACGATCACCCGCCCGCTCATGCGCAGGTGGATCATCATCCGGTCGCCGGTGTCGAGTCCGCAGAGCAGGTACTTGCCGCGCCTGTCGGCGGAGACCACCGTGGCCCCGGTCAGGCCGGTGATGACCGCCTCCCTGCCGACTCGCCGGACGCTGCGCTCGCGGCCGACGGTGACCTCGCCGATCCGACGTCCCACCACGCGGGACTCGATCCCCCGCCGGACGGTCTCGACCTCGGGGAGCTCGGGCATGTCAGCGCGACAGCGCGGCGATGGCGGCGCGTGCCGCGACCTGCTCGGCGGCCTTCTTCGTGCGGCCCTGTCCCGTGCCGAGCACCCTGTTGCCCACGGTGACGGTCGCGGTGAAGACGCGGTCGTGGTCGGGGCCCTCCCCCTCGGTGTCGTAGCGCGGCACGGGATGGCCACCCGCCGCGCACGCTTCCTGCAGGCTGGTCTTTGCGTCCACCGTGTCGAGGACGGGGATCATCTCCTCCACAGACGCCGAGAGCATCCGGCGGACGAACGAGGCTGCGGGCGCCTCGCCGCCGTCCAGGTAGATCGCGCCGATCACGGCCTCGAACGCGTCGGCGAGGATGGAGTCCTTGTCCCGCCCGCCACCGGACGACTCACCCTGGCCGAGCAGCACGTAGTCGCCTAGCGAGATCTCCCGCGCCCTGTCGGCGAGGGCACCGGTGTTCACCACTGCCTGGCGCAGGTCCGAGAGACGTCCCTCGTCGTCGTCCGGGAGGCGGCGGTACGCGAGTTCCGCGACCACCCACCCGAGGACCGCGTCTCCGAGGAACTCGAGGCGCTCGTTGGAGTCGGGCTCGCCGTGCTCGGCCTGGTACGACCGGTGCACGAGTGCGAGGCGCAGCAGGGACTCGTCGAGGAACGAGTAGCCGGTCACCGCCATCAGTGCCCGGAGGTCCGGTTCGGCCGGTCTGTCCATCTGCCCGGTCCCGCGCGGGTCAGGCGCCGTGGGCGCGCATGACGTAGTCGACGGCGTCCTTCACGGTCTTCAACTGGGCGAGCTCCTCGTCGTCGAACGAGAACCCCTCGAGTGTCGCGGAGAACTCCTGCTCCAGCGCGTCGACCAGTTCGATCAGCGCGATCGAGTCAGCACCGAGGTCCTCGACGAACGCCTGCTCCTCGGTGATGGCTGACGCGTCGGTCTCGAGGATCTCGGCGAGGTGCGCAGCGACCGTCCTCGTCACGTGTGACCTTTCGATGGATGCCATGGTGCCGTCCGTTCTCCTACTCGGCGGCGGATGCGGCGATGGCGTCGCGGATCGCGCCCACCATCCCGGTCTCCACCATTTCCTGTGCGACCTTGATGCCGTTCACCATCGCCCGCGCGCTGCTGGAGCCGTGGGAGATGATACAGACGCCGTCGATGCCGAGCAGGATCGCCCCGCCGGTGTTGTCGGGGTCGAACGTGGCGTACATCGGCAGGAGCGCCGGCATCAGCGCATCGGCGTGCTCCTTGTACTCGGGCTGGGTGATCGCCTCGAGGAGCGCGCGGATCACGGTGCGCAGGGTGCCCTCGAGGGTCTTCAGCACGACGTTGCCGGTGAAACCGTCGGTGACCACCACGTCGACGGCGTCGGTCATGATGTCGCGGCCCTCGACGTTGCCGATGAAGTTGATCCCCGGCGCGGCCGCGAGCAGTTCGTACGCGTCCTTGCGGAGCGTGTCGCCCTTGCCGGGCTCCTCGCCGATGGAGAGCAGGCCCACCTTCGGGCTGGCGATGCCGTAGCGCTGGCGTGCGTAGACCGAGCCCATCACGGCGAACTGGACCAGCCAGTCGGCCTGCACCTCGGCGTTGGCGCCGGCGTCGAGCAGGACCGTGGGGGTGCTGCCGGGCACCGGCACCGGGGTGGCGATGGCGGGGCGGTGGACGCCCTTGATGCGGCCCATGCGCAGCAGTGCGCTCGCCATGGTGGCGCCGGTGTTGCCGGCGGAGATCATTGCGCTCGCCTTGCCGTCGCGAACCAAGTCCGCGCAAACAACGAGCGTGCTGTCCTTCTTCTTGCGAACCGACGACGCGGGATCATCGTCCATCGCGATGACTTCCGTCGCGAC
>CAYXRQ010000008.1:0-14411 GCA_964466765.1 uncultured Bifidobacterium sp.
GGTGTGCACGGGGTCGTCGCCGTAGAAGCGCTCGTAGTACTCGCTGTCGAAGGTCTCGCGGCGCGGCATCGGGTCAGGAGAGCCCGAACTCGGAGTAGCCGTGGGCGACCCTCTGCCACGGCTGGATCCGCTCAAGTCTCTCGGCGATGCCGAGGGCGAGGCAGTCACCGAACCGCGGTGCGGTGACCTGGAACCCCACGGGCACGCCGTGGTTGTCGAACCCCACCGGCACGCTCACGGCCGGGTGACCGGTGAGGTTCGCGTCCGTGGTGTTCAGGGCGATCATCGTGTCGTTCTCCGTGCTGCCCGCGCTGCTGGCCATCGGCCCTTCCGCCGGCCATGACCGTGCGTTCGCCGTGGGGACCACGACAACGCCGTCATCCCCGAGGAGGTCGTCGAAGCGCGCGCCGAACTCGTGACGGGCCCGCTGCGCCTCCACGTACTGCTCCGCCGTCACCTTCTCGCCGAAAGCGAGCTGTGCCTGCACGTAGTCGCTCATCTCGGTCCACCTGTCCCGGACGTGGAGGAGGCTCTGGGTGAGCTCGGCGGTGGAGATGACGAACCATGCCCACACCGCCGCGTTGCTGCTCGGTGCGTCGGCGCGGACCACTGTGACGCCGTCGGCGGCGAGAGCACCGAGCGTGCGCTCGTACGCCTCCTCGACCTCGGCATCCACGTCCGCACGGTAGGTGCGGCAGGCGATGACCCTGCGCGGCATGCGCGGGGTGAGGTCGATGCTGCCCTTCGGCAGCGAGAGGAAGTCGCCCCGCGCCGGGCCGTGGGTCACCGATGCCTCGGTGATCACGTCGGCGACCGATGTGCCCGAGGTGCCCTGGGTGGAGAAGTGGATCCACCGCGGCAGGACGTTGCGCCCGATGGCGCCCATCGACGGCTTGTAACCGACGAGACCGCATGCCGCCGCAGGCCCACGCACGCTGCCGCCGCCATCGGACGTGGTGGCGAGCGGCACGAGCCCCGCCGCGAGTGCCGCAGCGCTGCCGCCACTGGACCCGCCGCTCGATCTCTCCGTGTTCCAGGGGTTGCGCGTGGCGCCGAAGACCTTGTTCACCGTTGTCGCTGTCGCGCCGAACTCCGGGGAGTTGGTGCGCCCGAGGATGATTGCACCGGCAGCCTCCAGGCGCTCCACCACGACGTCGGACACCTCGTCCACCGGGCCGTCTGCGTACAGGGTGCTGCCAGCGGTGGTGACGTGCCCCTTCACGCGGGCCATGTCCTTCACCAGGAAGGGGAGTCCCGCGAGCGGTCCCGTGCGCGGGTGCCGGCGGGCGGACTCGAGCGCCTCGTCCGCGTACAGAGCCACGACCGCGTTCAGTTCGCCGGCGGCGTTGATGCGGGTGATCGCCTCGTTCACGAGGTCAACGGGGTCGATGCGGCCCTGTTCGACCGCGCTGGCGAGTTCTCTCAGCATGTCCCGACACTACTGACGGGGACCGGGCCGGCGCGGTGCCGCGCGCCGGAGGGAACCGGCCGGAACGTCACCCGATGGGGAACCACCGCCACTCGAGTGCCGACACCGTGGAGTCGACGGTCTCGAGGAGCGCGATGCCGACGATCGTGCCGCGTGCGGGGACGGACTGGAGGAGCGGCGCCCGGAACCGTGCCGTCAGTTCCTCCATGGAGTCGTGCCCGTACTCGTCGAGGAGACGGGAGAGCCCGGGTGCGTGCCGCGCCGCCACGAGGAGTTCGATGCGGAAGAGGCGCCACTGCCGCAGCCCCGGTGAGAGGTAGGAACGCAGGTTGGCCGACATGCACGCACGGAAGTCGTCGGCCGAACCGAGCCCGGCCCAAGCCTCCGTGTCACGGCGTGCCTGCGGCGGGTGGATGATCGAGACACAGTCGATGACGAGGGATTCCTTGTTCTCGTAGAGGCCGTAGATCGCCCCGACACTGACACCCGCACGCCTGGCGATGCGCGACACGGTCGCGCGGTGCACACCGGAACGCGCGATCACGTACTCCGTGGCGTCGATGAGTGCGTCACGAACGTCGTCACCCGTGCGGATCCTCTCGGCAGCGGCGGGTTGCCCCTGCACGCTCGTGGCCGGCTCCGTTGCCTCCCTGCCCGAGACGAAGAAGCCGAGGAGGTGCCGCGGGTCGACGACCGACTCGCTGCCGGGCCCGACGGACGAGTTCAGCAGTGCCGAGCCGAGGAGCGTCGCGGCGGTGAGGAGGAGCAGCTCGCGTGCGGCACCAGTTGTCCCCGGACCGGCGCCGAAGCACGAGAGGAGCTCGTTCACGTCGTGGTGCACGACCTCGGCGAGGACCTCGTCGCGCCGGGCGGCCGCGATGACCTCGGCGGCACTCCCGATGTCGGGCACAGAGGTCCCGTCGCACCGTGCCGCCCACAGGTCCACCGCTGCGTCCACCGCCCGGGTGTCGCGGTCGAGGACCGCGCGGAACGCGCCATCCAGGACCTCGCGCAACGAGGGCCAGAAGCTCTTCTGCCAGGCGAGCACCATGAGTTCGGACCTGTCGTCGCAGCGGGCGTAGATCACGCCGCTGCTGTACCCGGCATCCGCGGCGACCCGCGTGAGCGCGAGCTGGTCGATGCCGTCGCGACGGACCGCGTTGGCCGCGCTCTCCGCGACCCGCAGGTCCGTCTGGCGCGACCGCTCGGTCTGCCGTGCCGTTGCTGCCATTCCCCGATTGTCCCACAGCACACCGTGGTGCGCGCATCCGTGGGGCGCCCGCTGTCCGTAAAGTGACTGCATGACGCTGTCACTTGCCGCGGTCCAGATGTCGATGACGGAGGACGTGGAGAAGAATCTCGCCACTGCCGAACGCCTCGTCCGCGAGGCTGCCGCTCGCGGCGCGCGAATAATCCTCATTCCTGAGCTGTTCGAGGACGTCTACTTCTGCAAGGACGTGGATGCCGGGCACCTGCTCCGCGCGCGTCCCGTGGCGGGGCACCCCACAGTCGCCCGTTTCTCCGCGCTCGCGGCCGAGCTCGGCGTGGTACTTCCGCTCAGCATCTTCGAGCGTGCCGGCAACGCGCTGTTCAACACTGTCGTCATGGTGGATGCGGACGGGACCACGCTCGGCACGTACCGCAAGAGTCACATCCCCGACGGCATCGGCTACAGCGAGAAGTTCTACTTCTCCCCGGGTGACACCGGCTTCCGCGTGTGGGACACCGCACACGGTCGCGTGGGTCTCGGCATCTGCTGGGACCAGTGGTTCCCGGAAGCGGCTCGTGCCATGGCGCTGCAGGGGGCCGAGTGCATCCTGTACCCCACGGCGATCGGGAGCGAACCCCCGGCCCCGTCGTGGGACTCGAGCGGTCACTGGCAGCGCGTCATGCAGGGCCATGCCGGTGCGAACCTCCTCCCCGTCGTCGCGGCGAACCGTTTCGGCCACGAGAAGGGCGAGCAGACTGAGATCACCTTCTACGGGAGCTCGTTCATCGCCGACAACACCGGGGCCAAGGTCGCAGAAGCGGGCCGCGACTCTGAGGCCGTCCTCGTGGCGTCGTTCGACCGCGCGGAACTGGAGCGGCTGCGCCTGTCGTGGGGTCTCTTCCGCGACAGGAGGCCCGATCTCTACGGCGCCGTCACGTCGCTCGACGGGACATCCGGCACGCAGTGACGGCGCGCCGGCGCGTGCTCAGACGGGTGCGTCGCAGGTGCGCCGCGGGGACACCACTGACGGAAGGTGGTCCCACATGTCGGCGAGCAAGTCGTCGCGCAGCGAGCGGACAGAGGGGTCGTCCCACCTGTTCACGCGCTGCAACGGGTCGTTGACGTGGTCGTACAGCTCGCCCTCTGTGCCGTCGTGCAGCGTGCCCGGCAGCATCGCCGAGCACGTCCAGTTGTCACGGAAGATGGTGCGCACGCCGACCTCCTTGCCGAACAGCACGCTGTCCCACTCAGTGAGCACGCGCTCGAAGCCGCGTGCGCGGGCATCGTCGTCGTCCACCGGCAGCGACGGCGCCTCTGCGTACCCGGGTTGCGGGAGCCCGGCGATGGCGGCGAACGTGGCTGCCAGCGACACGTGGCCGACGGGGGCGGTGACGGTGGCGGGCGCGATGCCGGCGCTCCTCGCGGGACGCCAGATCATCGGCAGGCGCATCAACGAGTCCACGTGGTACGGGCCCTTGAAGAGCAGGCCGAAGTCTCCCTGCATCTCGCCGTGGTCCGTGGTGAACACGATGTCGACGTCGTCGTCCCACCCGCGCGCGCGCAGCGCCGCGAGGACACGGCCGACGGCCTCGTCGATGAGTTCGTTCTTCACGTGGACCATCGCGTTGATCTCGCGCACCTGGTCGGGCTGCAGCGTGGCAGGCACCCACTTCAGCGGCGCCTCGTAGTTCGACACGAACGAGCCGTCGTACCAGCCCATCCAGTGCGCCGGCTTCGAGGCGAGCACGCGCTCGCGCTCCTCGCGGTCCTCGATGTAGCCGGGCGGCAGGTCGAGGTCGCGCCAGTCGACGCGGTGCAGCTCTGACTGCGGCGGGTCCCACGGGTGGTGCGGGTCCGGGAATGACATCCAGCAGAACCAGTCGTCGTCCTGGCCCATCGAGTCGAGCCACGCGATCGTGCGGTCCGCCACCCACTCGGTGTGGTACCAGCCGCGCGGGATGTCGTTCGTGATGCGCACCTGCGGGGCCATGGTGTCGCCGCCGGGCTCCGTGGTGACCTCGAGGTCGCCGTCCAGGTTCGGGACGAACTTGGCGATCACCTCGGGGTGCTCTGCGCGCAGCCAGCCCACGTAGTGGAGGTTCCCCGCCGCCCCGTGACCGGCGAACTCCATGTGGTCGAAGCCGCGGTGCGGCACCACTGAGCCGTCAGGCATCGTGAACATCTCGCTGTGCGTGCCGTCCCGGCCCATCCTGTTCTCGGCGAACCTGAGGAACGGGTCGAGCAGGGGCTCGAAGTGGGCCTTGCCGATGAGCGCGGTACGGTAGCCGGCCCCGCGCAGGGTGAGGGCGATGCTCGGTGCGTCCTCGGGCAGCGGCACCCCGTTCATCCAGACGCCGTGGGTGGCCACGTGCTGGCCCGTGACCATGGTGCTGCGCGACGGCATGCACACCACGTTCTGCGGGTGGGCCCGGACGTAGTTGATGCCCTCGCGCGCGAGCGCGTCGATGACTGGCGTGCGTGCGACCGTCCCGCCGTTGCAGCCGAGCGCGTCGAAGCGCTGCTGGTCGGTGGTGATGAAGAGGATGCGGCGTCCCATCAGTTCCCTCCCTCGAGGATTCTCTTGGCCTTCGCGAGTCCCTGCCCGGCTGCGCCCGCCGTGACGAGTGCGAGCACGTTCGGCGTGCACTGCGTGGAGTACGTGACGATGCTGTGGCCGTGCCCGTCGTCGACCACGTCGAGGATGCCGAAATGGTCCTTGATGAGGAAGTTGTTGACGATGGAGTAGACGAAGCGTCTCTGGTGGTTGTCGACGAGGTGGATGTCCTCCTCGAAGGTGATCCCGGTGGGGAGGTCGATCCAGCGCTTGGTGCCCTCGACACGGCACCCGCTGATGGGGAACCACTCGTGCAGCCGAGCGGGGTCACCGAGGAACCCCCAGACGTCCTGCGGCGTGCGGGCGATGTGGATGTCGCGCCGGATGTAGGCCATGCAGGAACCCTATGTCACGGCGTGCCGGGGGACTGCAGCGACCAGTCGACCCCTGCGCGACCTGCCGCGGCGAGGAACGCGTTGGCGCGCGAGAACGGACGGCTGCCGAAGAACCCGTTGCGCGCCGACAACGGCGACGGGTGGGCACTCTCGATCACCGAATGCGACGTGTTCGTGACGAGATCCTTCTTCGACCGTGCATGTGCACCCCAGAGCACGAACACTGTCGGCTCGTCGCGCCGGTCGAGGAGAGCGATGACGGCATCGGTGAGTATCTCCCATCCGCGCCCGTGGTGCGACGCCGCACGTCCCTCGCGCACGGTGAGCGTGGTGTTGAGCAGCAGCACGCCGCGACGCGCCCACGGCGTGAGGTCGCCGTGCCCCGGCACGGGGAGTCCGGTGTCGTCATGGAGTTCGCGGTGGATGTTGCGCAGCGAGGGCGGCACCGTGATGCCCGGGTTCACGGAGAACGCCAGCCCGTTCGCCTGGCCCGGCCCGTGGTACGGGTCCTGACCGAGGATCACGACGCGCACCGAGTCGAGAGGAGTGAGCTCGAGCGCGGCGAGGACCTTGTCCTCCGGGGGGTGCACGGGGCCGGCCCTGCGCTCCGCCGCCACGAAGCCGGCGAGGCCACGGAAGTACGCCTCCTCCCGCTGGGCCGCGAGGAATGTCTCCCAGTCACGATGCACGCGCGGACGCTATCCCGCCCCGCCATGGGGTGCCGTATGGTTCATAACGGTGACGGCCCCGGTTCTGCTTGCGACAATTGGCGACCCTATGGACGTCGCGCTCGCCATCGACATCGGGGGCACCAAGCTCGCGGCCGGTCTGGTCACCCGCGCCGGGGAGCTGATCGACCGCGAAATCCACCGCATCGACCACCGTGACGACGCGGACGAGCTCTTCGACGAGCTCGCCCGGTTGGTGCGCTCGCAACTGAAGCGGGCAGCGGAGCACCACGGGGCGGACGTGAAGGTGTGCGGGATCGGCTCGGCCGGTCCGATCACCAGGAATGCCGAGCTCGTCTCGCCGCTCAACATCAACGCGTGGCGCGACTTCCCGCTGCGCTCCCGTGTGGGCGAGCTGGCGCAGGTCCCCGTCTACGGCGACGGCGACGCGAAGGCACTCGCCCTCGCCGAGGGGTGGCTGGGGGCGGCCAAGGGCGTGGACAACTTCATCGCGATGGTGGTCTCCACCGGGGTCGGCGGCGGGATCGTGCTGAACGGCGAGCTCCTGGAAGGTGCCTCGGGGAACGCCGGGCACATCGGTCATGTCGTGGTGGAGCCGAACGGCAGGCGCTGCGCATGCGGCGGGCGTGGGTGCCTGGAGGCCGAGGCCTCCGGACCCGCCATCGAGGCGATCACCGGCCGCCCGCCCACGGAGCCCACCTACGAGACGATGCAGCGCGCTGGACGGCTGGTCGGGCGCGGGATCGCGTCGGTGTGCAACCTGCTCGACCTCAAGCTGGCCGTGGTGGGCGGCAGCGTGGCGATCGGTTTCGGCGCGACGTTCTTCAACGCGGCACAGCGCACGCTCGACGAGCTGTGCGGCATCGAGTTCGCGAAGGGTGCGCGTGTCGTGCCGGCGCGCCTCGCTGACGAGGGGCCGCTCATCGGTGCTGCCGCTGTCGGTTGGCGCGGTCTCAACCGCAGCGCGCGTTCCTGAACCTCCCGCAGTTCAGCGGACCCACTGCAGCAGGTCCACCTGCACGCGCGTGAGCGGTTGCTGCACGTCGATCCACTCGCCGACGGGCGGTATCGGCCGGCCGCGGGCGAGCAGGAGCATCGAGACGTGCATGTGCGGCGGCTCGAGGACGTTGAGGCGCTGCCGCTGGTAGTGGAAGGGGCTGCGCCCGTCGTCCAGCAGCCGCACGCCGTGGGCGGTGCCGCAGCCGACGACCACGACCTGCCCGGGCCCGGCGATCGCGATCTGCCTGTAGCCGGCGCGCATCCCGGTCTCGACCGGGTGGTGGTCGAGGACGTCGGCCGACAGCTGCATCATCGACTTGTCGCCGTGCCACAGCGCGCTCCCGAGCCTGATTCTCCATGCTCGTTCGGGGTGCCGTGACCGCACGTGCTCGTACGCCGCGGCGTCGAGATGGCTCACGTACACCGGCGCGTCGTTCGGGACGAGGCGCATCCACTTCTCGATGTCGCGGACGTGGTTGGTGGGGTCACCCTCCAGCGGCGGGTGGATGGCGTAGCCGTGGATCGTGAAGTGGTTGCGGCGCAGTTCGTCGACGAGCGGCACGAACTCCGCGGGCGACGCACCGAAACGCATCACCGACGACTGGAGCTTGACCATGACCTCGCCCCTCCACCCGTGCTGCATCAGCGCCCGGAGGTGCTCCAGGTTGCCGACGGTGAGCACGGCGTTGCGCGGCATGTTCTGTGGCGGCACGGTGAGGGTGGGGGTGAGCACGATGGGCACGATTCCGGCGGGGACGTCGCGCACCTCGTACACGGTTCCCACCGCGACCTCGGCGGCGAGCTGGCCCGCGAGAGGCATGAGGTTCCAGCGCCGGAACCCGTACCCGTTCCCCTTGACCACGGGGACCAGGCCGGGCATCGACCGTGCGACCGACTGCACATGGTCCTGCCACCTGGTCTCGTTGACGGCGAGGCGGATGGTCACCCCGACAGGGTACAGAACGCTAATCCCGAGTTGTTCGGTCGGGTTTTCCCGCGTAGCGTGACGGCGTGTCACGACTCTTCGAATTCCCCAACCCCGTCAACGAGACGAGCGCGCGCATCGTCGCGTCCGGCGCCGTCGCGATGAGCGTCCTCTTCCTCGCCACGCAGAACGGCTGGGTCCTCGTCCCGCTCACGTACGGGTTCGTCGCACGCGTCCTCACAGGGCCGACCCTCAGCCCGCTCGGGAGGCTGGCCACCCAGGTCATCACGCCGCGCCTCGACCGGGCGCACACGTTCGTTGCCGGGCCGCCGAAGCGTTTCGCACAGGGCATCGGTGCCGCGTTCACCGTCACCGCGTCCGTTCTCTGGGTCCTCGACATGCCTGTCGCCGCGTCCGTCGTGATCGCCATGCTCACCGTGGCCGCCTCCCTCGAGGCGTTCCTCGGGTTCTGCCTGGGCTGCGTGATCTTCGGTCAGTTGATGAGGTGGAACCTCATCCCCGAGTCCGTGTGCGAGGACTGCAACGACATCACCCGTCGCCTCGCCGCACGCGCAGACTGACCACCGGCAGCAGGCACCTGGGCGACCCCCGCCGCACGGCACCGGCCCACACACCCGCGCCGTAGGCGAGCGGGTCCAGGACGCGGAGCAGCACGTAGAGGCCGATGTTGTCGGGCCTGAGCCTGATGATGTCGATCATCGTGAACATCGCGAGGCAGAAGAGGAAGGCGACCTGGGCACCGACGGAGAAGAACGACGCCACCACGAGCAACGGCCACCACTCCCTCGTCACGGCAGTGGCGACGTGCCTCGTGGCGAGGGTGATGTTGAGGCGGGCGATGGAGAGCAGCTCGCGCCGGCCCAGTCTCATCCGCCGCAGCGACGCGACAGTGAACACCGCCGACACGAGTGCGGCATCGAGCGCCCAGACCAACTGGCCGGAGAGCAGCAGCACCACCGGCAGGAGATGGAGGAGATGGCCCCTCACCGGGGGCACGGACCACGGCATGCGGCGGTCGATGTCCGCCGCGCTGCGGCCGTAGGCGAACCGCTGGGCGAGAAGGCGCAGCCATCCCTTCCGCGCAGCATGTGCGCACTCCACGGACGGCTCGTACCTGCACTGGGCCGCGTCACCCGTGCTGCGCCAGACGAACTCCACGTCCTCGCCGGTGCGCATGGTCGCGTCGAAGCCGTCACGCGTGGCAGCGGTGCGCGCGACGAGCACCGCGGAGGGCACATACGGCACGACGGACCCGGGGCGCACGCGCGCCGGTGACGGGCCCATGTCGAGTGGGCTGCGGAGACGTTCGTACTCGGACAGGAAGGACCCGCCCTCCTCGGTGACGATCCGCGGCGCCACGAACGACACGTTGGGGTCCGAGAAGTGGCCGCTGAGCGCCAGGATGTCCGCCGCCGTCGCACTGACGTCGTCGTCCACGAAGGCGACGACCGGTGTGGTCACAAGCGAGCACCCCGCGTTGCGTGCGGCGCCGGGCCCGGAGTTCTCCGGCATGCGGTGCACGGTCGCACCATCGGTCGACGGGGGGACAGGGGAAGCGTCATCCACCACGATGACGCGCAACGGCGCCAGCATGGCAACGAGCGCGGCGAGACGTGCGACGTGTGCATCGGTGCGGCAGTACGTCGGGATGACGACCGTGACCTGGTCAGCAGGCACCGGCGCGCCGGGCCGCGGGTGGGCCGCACCGGCGGCGATGAGCCTGTCGACGAGCGTCGACTGCGCGACCGGCCTGCCGTTCTCGATGTCGTCGAGGACGACGGCGCCCGTCTCCGTCACGCGGAAGAATGTCCCCGGCGACCCTGCCACCAACCCCAGACGGTCCTTCGAGCGCCACCAGTGCCTGTCGGCGGCGAGCGACCTCGTCTCCCCGCTCACGCCTGCTCCCAGCCGGAGGAGAGGCGGTCGAGCCGTTGAGCGAGCGAGCCGACCCACATCGCGAACACGGCCCTGCCGTGGTCCGCCGTGGCGGTGGTCGGGTCGCCGAGAACTCCCGTGGGGGACACCGCGCGGACGCCGCCCGCCCGCATCGTCGCCAGCAGGTCGTGCGCGGCGCCCCCCGTGCCGGCGACCGCACGCGACATGTCGACCGAGCCGGGTGCGATGTGAAGCATCACCGACGTCTCGGTGCGGCCTGCGTGGAGGTCTGCCCCGTCGTACGGGGGCAGGGACCACACGTCGTGCACGAGCCCCTCGTGGTCCATTGCCTCGCGCGCGATCGTGAGCGCGTCGGCGTTGCCTCCGTGCCCGTTCGCGAAGAGCACGCCGGAGGCCCACGATGCGGAGCGTGCGATCGCCACGACCGCGGCGGCCGTTGCCTCCGTGCCGATGCTGAGCGTCCCCCCGAAACCGGCGTGCTCGTCGCTCGCGGTGATCCCGAGCGTGGGTGCCACGGTGATGCCCTGCCGGCCGGCTGTCGCGGCGGCGACCACCGCGGAGATGATGACCGTGTCGGTGTCGGGAGGCAGGTGCGGGCCGTGCTGCTCCCACGAGCCGAGCGGCACCACGACGAGCGTCACGCCGCGGCTCCCTCGTCATCGTGCGAACCCTGGCGGCGGTGCATTAGGAACCTGACAGATTCGATCAACACGGTCGCGCTGATCGCGATCACGAACGCGACGACGAACGCCTTCGTGTGGTCGTCCTGGAAGGTCCGCCCGCCGATGAACCCGAGCATCGTGGCGTACGACGACCAGATGACGGCGGCGACGGCCGTCCACCGCCCGAACCACCGTCGTGGCTGCTTCGTGATGCCGCACGTGAGTGTCAGGACGGTGCGGCCGCCGGGCACGAACCTTGCAGTGACGAGGAGCAGGCCGCCGCGCTCACGGATCTGCCGTTCCGCCCACGCCAGACGGCGCCGGCCCTTCTCCGTGCGGTCGTACCTTCGCTGCAGCCTGTCGCTCGCCCGGTGGCCGATCGTGTAGCTGAGCATGTCACCGCAGAACGCGCCCGCGGCGCCGACGGCGATGACCGCGGGCCACGAGAGGTCGTGGAGCCCTGCGCTGACGCCGCCGATGATCACCATGGTCTCGCTGGGCACGATCGGGATCACGCTGTCGAGGACCGCAATCGTGAGGATCACGACATAGAACCAAGGGGAACCCGAGTAGTCCTTCAGCCAGTCGAAGAACGAGAAGTCGCCCGGGAACACGCCGATGAGGCTATGAGGTCTAGCCCGAGATGGTGGGTTCGGACCTCTGCAGGAGGCGCTTGATGTTCGAGACGTGCCTGATCTCCACGAGAAGGGCGAGCCCGATGATGCTCCACAGTTCCCATCCCGGCGAGCCGCTGACGAGGAACCCGATGACGACCACGGGGACCGCAAGGATGGATGCGACCGATGCCTTGCGCGAGACCTTCATGACGGCCAGCCAGGTGGCGAACGCGGCGAGCATCACCAATGGCTGCAGGGCAAGGACCACGCCGCCTCCCGTGGCGATCCCCTTGCCGCCGCGGAACCGCCGCGTCACGGGGAAGACGTGGCCGATGATCGCTGCCGCGCCGCATGCGTAGGCGACAGGACGGTCACCGAGCATGAGGGCCGTTGGCACAGCGCCCTTCGCGGCGTCGATGACCATGACGAGCACGAAGTACTTGGTGCCGAGCGCCCGTCCGACGTTGCTCGCCCCGGGGTTCCCGGAGCCGAAGGTGGTGATGTCGATGCCCTTCGACCGCGCCACGACGATGGCAGTGGGGATGGTGCCGCAGAAATAGGCGACGACGACCGCGATGATGGTTCCTGCCGTGCCCACGTCAGTTGCCCCCGCCGGCCCTGACCGGGATGCGGCTGCGCGCGGGCTTCGAGTGGTCCTGCGAGGGCCTCGGCGCGAGTGTGACGGGAACGGAGGCGAGCAGTCTCTCGCCGTCACCGCCGACGCACTCGGGGTCCGGGCCATCGAGCGGCAGTCCCGTGAAGAACTTGGCGGCCATGCAGCCGCCCTGGCATGCGTCGAACGCGCCGCACGAGGCACAGGCACCCGCGCTCTGCGGCTCGCGCAGCGAGAGGAAGAGGTCGCTCTCGCGCCACACCCTGGTGAACCCACCCTCGTCGAGCACGTTGCCGGCCCTGAAGTCGTCGTGGATGACGAAGGGGCATGCGTAGACGTCGCCGACCGGGTCAATCAGGTTGACCACACGTCCCGCCCCGCACATGTTCAGGCCGGGGAGCGACTCGCCGAGGGCGTTCAGGTGGAAGAAGGAGTCGCCGGTGAGCACGTTCTCGCCGTGGCGCAGCAGCCATTCATAGATCTGGCGCTGCTGGGCGTTCGTGGGGTGCAGCTCGTGCCACGAATCCGCGCCCCGTCCGGCGGGCCGCAGGCGCGTGATGCGCAGCTGGGCACCGTACGAGTCGGCGAGCTCCTTGAACGCGTCGAGCTGGTCGACGTTGTGGCGGGTGACGACGACGGAGATCTTGAACTGGCCGAACCCCGCGTCGCGCAGGTTGTCCATTGCCGTGATGGCAGTTCGCCACGAGCCCTCGCCGCGCACCGGGTCGTTCGTGGCGGCGTCGACGCCGTCGAGACTGATCTGGATGTCGAGGTAGTCCATCGCGGCGAGCCGCCGGGCGTTCGCGGCATCGATGAAGGCTCCGTTGGTGGAGAACTTCACGCCGATCCCGTTCGACACCGCGTGCTCGATGATCTCGAAGAAGTCGCGCCGCACCATCGGCTCGCCCCCGCCGATGTTGATGTAGAAGACCTGCAGCGCGCGCAGCTCGTCCAGCACGGCGATGCACTGCTCCGTGGTGAGCTCGCGCGGGTCACGCCGGCCGCTGCTGCTGAGGCAGTGCACGCACTCCAGGTTGCACGCGTACGTCAGCTCCCACGTGAGGCAGATGGGCGCGTCGAGCCCGCCCTTCATCTGCTCGACGAGCGTCTCAGCCGACATTGATGATCTCCGATGCGGTCAGGGAGTCGATGGCCCTCACGAACGACGGCCAGCGGGCCTCCTCGATCCCGTTCGCCACGAGGGCGTCCCGCAGCGAGGCGTGGCCGGCAAGCGACTCGACGACCCGCACGACGTCGGGATGGCGGAGGAAGACGAGCCTCCGGTTGCCGTAGTGGTACGCGAGGGCACCGAACGGCTCGGGCCTGATTGCCACCTGGGGGTGCAGGGAGCACGCGGACTCGAGGGTGGCGGGCATGACCTGTCCGGGTCGGCTCAGTAGACGCCGCACATGCCGTCGATGGAGATCTCCTCGACGAGCAGTTCCTCGACGATGTCCGAGCCCTCCGCGGTCTCGGAACCTGCCGTCTGCGGCTCGGTGGCCTTGGTGTTGTCCTGGTCCATGCCTGACACAGTAGCCACGGTTCCTCCGTTGGTGCCCCTCCGGGGGGCGGAACTAGTCTCGGGGCGTCGTGGCACGGTGCCGCGCCGAAGGGGGAACTTCACGTGAAGACCAAGGCCGCCGTTCTCTGGGAAGTCAACGCTCCGTGGAGCATCGAGGAGATCGAGCTCGACCCGCCGAAGGCGGGGGAGGTCCTCGTGAAGATGGTCGCATCCGGGATGTGCCACTCCGACGAGCACCTCGTCACCGGCGACCTCCCGGCCAACATCCCCGTCATCGGCGGCCACGAGGGCGCCGGCATCGTGCAGGAGGTCGGCCCCGGCGTGACCTGGCTGCAGCCGGGTGACCACGTGATCTTCGGGTTCATCCCGTCGTGCGGCAAGTGCCCGAGCTGCTCGAACGGCCACCAGAACCTCTGTGACCTCGGTGCAGCGATGGGTCTCGGCCTCCAGATCGCGGACGGCACCTCGCGCCACCACGCGAAGGGCAAGGACCTGAGCCCTCTGGCGGTGCGGGAGAACGTCTGGCAGCAGGTGCAGAACGTGTTCTGGCACAGCCCGGCCGTGCGCAAGATGGTCAAGGAAGGCAAGATCAAGGTCTTCGCCGTGACCACGCCGAAGCGCGTGGGCGCGCTCCCGGATGTTCCCACCGCTGTGGAAGCCGGTCTTCCGGGCTTTGATGTTGCCGTGTGGCATGGTCTTTACGCGCCGAAGGGCACGCCGCAGCCGATCATCCAGAAGCTGTCGCAGGCCCTGCAGATCGCGCTGGAGGATGAGACCGTGAAGACCCGCTTTGCCGGCCTCGGAACCGAGCCTGTGTCGAAAGACCGCGCCACGCCCGCAGCGCTTGACGCGCATCTGAAGGCCGAAATCGCCAAGTGG
>CAYXRQ010000009.1:0-4118 GCA_964466765.1 uncultured Bifidobacterium sp.
ATCCCGTCATTCGCCGACCAGAAGGTCTTCCGTTCCGGCAGCACCACGAACCCGCGGCTCGACCCGGTGACCGAGCCCATGGAGATGTGGCACCTGTTCACTCACACCGCAGGACTCACGTACGGCTTCATGTACAGCCACTCCGTGGACCAGATGTACCGCAACGCCGGGTTCGAGTGGGGCACGCCGCCGGACAAGGACCTCGCCGGGATCTGCGACATGCTCGCCTCGCTCCCGCTCCTCTTCCAGCCCGGGACGGAGTGGAACTACTCGATGTCGATCGACGTGCTCGGCCGCGTCGTCGAGGTCCTCTCCGGGATGTCGCTCGGCGAGTTCATGAAGAAGAGGATCTTCGACCCGCTCGGCATGACCGACACAGCCTTCTTCGTGCCCGAGGACAAGACCGACAGGCTCGCCGCCCTGTACGTGATGAACCCCGCGGACAGGAAGGCGATGCGCCTGGACGCGATGGCCGGCGGTGCCACGCGGAAGCCGCTCGCCGAGATGGGCGGCGGGGGACTCGTGTCGACCATGTCCGACTACATGAAGTTCGCGATGATGCTGCGCAACGGCGGCGAACTAGGTGGGGTGCGCATCCTCTCCCCCCGCACGGTCTCGTACATGGCCTCGAACCACCTGCCCGACGGCGCGGACCTCAGCGAGTTCGGCCGGCCGCTCTTCGCGGAGACCGCGTTCGACGGGGTCGGGTTCGGCCTGACCATGAGCGTCACGCTCGACCCGGTGAAGGCGAAGGTGCCGGGCAGCGTCGGCGACTTCGGCTGGGGCGGCGCCTTCAGCACGATCTTCACCGTGGACCCCGCGGAGGACCTCGTCTACCTCTTCATGACGCAGCTGATGCCGTCCTCAGCGCACCCGATCAGGCCACAGTTCAAGCAACTGGTGCACCAGGCCCTGGTGGACTGACCTTCCGGCGCCGCATCTGCGATCCGACGGCGAGGAACATCACCGCGCCCACCGCGATGGTGGTGAGGCCGCGCGTGAACTCGCTGGGCAACCAGTCACCGATCGCCACCGACACGCCGATGGTGACCGCGAGCGCGCCCGCGGCGAGCGACTCGAACTGCAGGCGCATCGACCCGAGCCAGAACAGGATGAGTCCCGCGGCCACCGGGATGAGACGGCCGGGGCCGCGCCACTCGCCCATCATCATGAACGAGCCCTGCAGGACCAGCCAGCACCCAGCCGCACGCTGGACGAACGCCGCGCCGACGTGCCGCTGTCCGAGCGCCCACAGGACGGCGCCGCCGGCGAGCGAGAACGACCCGATGACGGCGACGCTGCCGTCGTCGCTCGCGTTGAGCATCTCCGCCGCCGAGAAGACGAGCATCGGGACACCCGCCGACAGCGCGAGCGAGCCGACGAAGACCGAGGTCAACGAACGGAAGTAGCCCCACGCGACGACGGG
This sequence comes from uncultured Bifidobacterium sp., assembly GCA_964466765.1. Lineage (GTDB taxonomy): Bacteria > Actinomycetota > Acidimicrobiia > Acidimicrobiales > Ilumatobacteraceae > UBA2093. The sequence goes on from CAYXRQ010000009.1 coordinate 1,427, forward strand.
CAGCGACACGATCATCACGATGGTCTCGGGGGCCAGGTCAGTGAGGTCGAGGAACACGCCGAGACTCGCGCCGAGGGACACGAGCGCGGCGCCCTCGGTCACCTCGGCGAGCCGCTCCCATGCGTCGGACTTCCGCGGCAGTTTCCAGGCGGCAGCGGCGAGGGCGGCACCCGCGAGGGCGAGCGCGGTCCCGATGGACCTCTGCGACGCGTCCTCGAACGCGACGATCACGAGCCGCATCACGCCGACGAACATGATGAGGGCGGCGAGATAGGAGACGAGCTCGCGCACCGTCAGCGACCATTCCGGGGCATGCGCGACACCGCCGGCCTCCTCCTCGGTCAGGCGGCCGGATGCCACCAGGTCGTCGAGGATCCGGCGCTGCGTTCTCTGCTGTTCCATGTACGGAGTGTCACACAGTTCAGGGGGTACGTGAGTACCAATCCACGAACGGCACGATGTCCGAGTCCAGCAACGGCGCGATCCACCTCGCGTAGCTCACTGTCATGTGGTTGTCGTCGCGGTAGACGAGGAGGTTGCCCACGATGACGGGGCACAGCGTGTCCGTGCAGAACCAGTGCCGGGTGCGCAGCACGGCCGTTCCCCCGGCCTCGAAATCGTCCCTCATCTGCGCGAGGTCGGGCCTGAACCCCGCGCCCACCGGGATGTTGCAGCCCGTCACCGTGGTGCGGTTGCGGCTGAGGCACGTCGGCACGTCCTGGTTCGGGTACGGGGTGTCCTCCACGAGGACGGGCGTGATGCCGGCGGCGCGCAACGTGTCGAACGTGCCGCGCAGGCCGTCGCGCCACGGCTTCTGCCAGATCGGGATGCGCGAGCCGGCATCGAGCAGCCGCTCGAACGCGGCCACGAAGACGACCTTCACGCCGTCCGTCCTCATCTTCTCGATGGTGTTCTCCCGCCATGGTCCGCACTCCTTGTAGACCTTCCCGAGGACCTTGCTGTACACCTCGATGTCGGCCGGCGGGCACCCGCGCTTCGTGTAGGTGATGAGCCTCCACTTGTTCTTGATAGCGACCTTCTCGAACGCGGGGAACCACTCTGCCGCGTGCGAGTCGCCGTACAGACCGACGACCGTCGTCGATGCCGGGTCGCCGAACACGCAGTCCTTCGGTTCCGTCACGCCGAAACCGGCGTGGCAGTCGTTGTTGTAGATGGTGGGCATGTCGCCGAGAGCGCCGCCGAGCGACGGCTGCAGGTTCGACGGCACGCGCGAGACGTACAGGGCGTCGACAACGGGCTGGATCGGGGCACCGCGGCGCGGCAGCACCGGGGCAACGGGTGCGGTCGTCGTCGTGGCAGCGGCACCGCCGGCCGGTTCCGCGGCATCGGTCGCGGGGGTGCCGGGCACGGTCGTGGGGGTGACCGGGAGCTGCGGGGTCGTGGCGGCCGGGCCTGCCTCCAGCCGTGGCGGGTTGGTGCGCGCGAGCAGACCCGTCCCGGCAACGACGAGGAGCATGGAGGCACCGAGCGCGAACGCCCTCGCACCGGCGACCGATCGGAGCGAGCGCACGGGGTTCTCCACGAACCTCCACGACAGTTCGGAGAGCGCGAGCGAGAACACCACGCACGCGAGCCCCTCGGAAAGCGAGAGGTCCCGGCCGGCGGCTGACGCGGTGATGACGAGCACGGGCCAGTGCCACAGGTACGCCGAATACGAGCGGGTCCCGAGCCACTGCGCGGGTGCGGCCCTCAGCACCGCATCGACGGACCACGCGGCGGAGGTTCCGCCGCGCAGCACGAGGAGTGTCGCCACAACGGGCACGAGTGCCCACGGGCCGGGGAACGTCGTGGCCTCGTCGAAGGCGAAGGCACTCACCACGATGACGACCAGCCCGGCCCAGGAGCACACCGCCTCGGCCCGGCGCACGTGCCGGCCGCGGGACGCCGGCATCACGGCGAGCAGCGCGCCGGCCGCGAGCTCGAACGCCCTGGCATGGGGCCGGTAGAAGGCCCACACCTGGTTCTGTGCCATGAGGGCCATGCAGACGACGAAGGACGCGGCCGTCACCGATGCGGACAAAAGCCCGACACGCACCCTCACCACTCCCGTCCTGCCCCGCGGGACGCCGAGGAGAACAAGGATCATGAGCGCGGGCCAGACCACGTAGAACTGCTCCTCGACGGCGAGGGACCAGAAGTGCTGCAGCGGCGAGGGCGGCAGGGATGACTGGAGGTAGTCCGCCCCGCGGTGCGCGAACACGATGTTCGAGGAGAAGCCCGCCGAGGCGAGGACGTCGGTCGCGAGACCGCGCAGCCGCAGGGGCTCCAGCCACACCCACGCCGCGCCGAGGGTGGCGACCGCGACCAGGCTGGACATGGGCAGGATCCTCCGGATGCGGCGGGCGTAGAAACCGGCGAGAGAGATCCGCCCGGTCTCCTCCCTCTCGGTGACCATCAGCGACGTGATGAGGAAGCCGGACAGCACGAAGAAGACGTCGACACCCACATAGCCGCCGTCCACGCCGGGGACGCCCGCATGGAACAGGAGCACGAGGAGCACGGCGACTGCGCGCAGGCCCTCGATGTCCGTGCGCCGCTTCACCCGAAAAGTATGGCGTTCCCCCGCCGGCCGGCGGGGGAAAGGACATGTGCCGACCGTCCGACGGGACTGGTCGCCACCCACAGGTGATTTGGCTATTCTGCGCGGAGCACAGGACTCGACAGGGGGCAC
>CAYXRQ010000009.1:4218-14286 GCA_964466765.1 uncultured Bifidobacterium sp.
AGCAGCAGGCCGCCGAGGGGATCTGGCTGGCCCCCGCAGCCGGCACGTGTGACGTCGCGGCGGCCGCGATCAGCATCGGCGCCGACAAGGAGGAGAACGCGGCGTTCAGTGACTCCTACTTCGACGCCAACCAGTCCCTCCTCGTCCGCACAGAGGATGCCGAGACCCTGATCGACCTGGAGTTGATGACGGGCAAGAAGATCGGCGTGCTGACGGGGTCAGAAGGAGAGGCGTACGCAAAGGAGAACGCCACCTCCTCGACCATCCAGTCGTTCGATGACACCGAGGCGATGTACCTCGCCCTCGAGTCGGGGAACGTGGACGGGGTGGTCCACGACTATGCGATCAGTGCCAGCCGGGCCGCCCGTGAGGGGAGCAAGACGGCGGTCTCGGCGACCCTCATCACCGACGTCTACCTCGGCTTCGCGATCGCCAAGGACAATGTCGCGCTCCGGGACGCGCTCAACGAGAGCCTGAACGAGTTCCGGGCGACGGGCGTCTACGACGAGATCTTCGGAAAGTACTTCAAGCCCGCCTCGGCAGACGAGGAAACTGGGGACGAGGAGGAGTGACCCGGCAGTCGGGGCCGGGTGACCATGGGGTGCGGAACGGCAGGACACCCCGCCCGTAGGGTGCGACACGCATGAGCACCGACAAGGAACGCATCGCCGCGATGCTGGCGCTTGCCAACCACCCGAACACCCCGCAGCACGAGGCCGAGACCGCGCTCGCGCTCGCGTCCAAGTTGATGCAGCGCAACGGCTGGACCGAGGGCGACATCGCCCCGAAGGACTCGCCCGTCGACGAGAGCATCATCTCCGAGAAGTTCGTCATCTCCGGCCCCTACCGGGTCCAGCGGTACGACCTGCTGTACTCCATCCTGCTCATCCACTCCTGCACCGGTTATCTCGACACCGACGACGACACCGGCGAGAGGTTCATGACCATCTTCGGCCGGCGCGACGACGTCTTCGCGGCGCGCACGCTCTTCTCCGCCGCCGACCTCATGGGCGTCCGGCTGCTCCCGAAAGGTGCACGGTCGTGGCGCATCTCGTGGTGGAAGGGGTTCCGCAAGGGCATCGACGATGCGCTGGGGGCCGCCAAGGAGGAGTTCGTCCGGGAGGAGCCCGGCGCAGGCATCGTCCTCGCCGACCGGCGCCGGCGTTCCGAACGGGAGATGCGCACGCGCGTGCCTCACCTGCGCCGCACCTACTCCTATTACGACGAGTCGGCATCGTCCTACGCGAGCGGCCGCGCCGCCGGAAGCTCGTTCGGGGCAGCCGGGCGCTCCTTCGGTTCCGGTGTGCGCGGGGAGCTCCGTTGACGCACATCACCGATCTCGTCTCGGAGGCAGTGCGCGGTGCCCGCCGGTACCCGCGCTGCACCCGCGAGCAGGCCCTCGTCTACTCGTGCGAGGACGTCGCGCAGCGCCACCAGCCCCTGCGCCAGCTCACACGCCAGGAGACCGTGCTGTTCGTCGCGGATGTCTGCATGGAGGAGGACGTCGACATCCCGCACGTGGAGTTCGCCCGGCGCGGCACCCGGTGCTCCGCGTGGGCCGACCGCACCACGCACACCGTCTGGTTCGGTTCGGCCAGGCCCCTCGTGGGCACGGTTCTCCACGAGCTCTCGCATCTCATCTCCCGCGCAGACGCACACGACCCCGAGTTCCGCTTCACGTTCCTGAGGCTCGTGCGCCGCCACGCCGGCATCCAGCACGCGGGCCTGCTGCGCAGTCTCTTCATCGGCACCGGCCTCGACAACGACCCGGTGCACCGTCTTTGACAGCCCCCGCCGGCGCGGTCAGACTGCGCCCATGAGCGAGTCCTTCCACGACGTCATCTCCACCACACGGTCGATCCGCCGCTACCGCACCGACCCGATCCCCGACGACGTGCTCGACCGCGTGCTGCAGGCCGCGGTGTGGGCGCCCAGCGGAGGCAACCGGCAGCCGTGGCGGATGATCGTCGTCAGCGACACCGACCAGAAGAAGAAGCTGGGTGCGCTGTACGTGGAGGAGTGGGCCAAGTACGTGGCCTACAACATGGAGAACGCAAGGAACGCCCCGCAGGAGGCCCGCGAGAAGCTCGCCGCCGGCCTCGCCGTGGGCACCAACCTCGCCGAGAAGCTGCACGAGGTTCCGGTCGTCGTGTTCTTCGTGCACGACTCGCGTCTCATCTACGTCACCGACGACCACCTGCCGCGCACGTCGGTCGTCGGCGGTGCATCGCTCTACCCTGCGGTGCAGAACCTGCTCACCGCCGCGCGAGCCGAGGGACTCGGCGGCGTGCTCACCACGCTCATCGCCAGGCGCGAGGACGAGGTGCGGGCAATCCTCGGCTTCCCGGCCGAGTGGGGCGTGCACGCGATGGTTCCCCTCGGCTGGCCGCAGGGCCGTCACGGTGCGCTCACCCGCTTGCCTCTCGCGAAGATGGTGCACCGCGACCGCTGGCAGGGCTGAGGCCTCAGTCCCTCCAGGGCACGCCGGCCGGCCACCTGCCGGTGCCGCCGTGCTCCACCAGGAAACCCGTGTGCTGGCGGTCCGTCATCTGCATCCGCCAGGTGAGGAGTTCCTGCGCGGCGCGCAGCACGCGCGACTGGTCCGTGCACGGTGTGCGCCACGTGGGGTCGACAGCAAGATCGAAGCACAGGTGTCTGCCGTCCCCGAACTGCACGTAGGCGATGTCATCGGTGCGGTGCACGCACAGGTTCTGCTTCTCCAGGCTGCGGGTCCACGGCCAGGCGAACTCCGCCCCCAGCTGGATCAGCGCGAAACGCCAGTCGTACTCCCAGTGCGCTGCGGTGCGCCACCACGGCGGTTCTGCACCATCCAGGAACGGCGTCAGCGGGAGGCCGTCGCACTGGAGCGGGACGTCGATGCCCATGGCATCGCAGAGCGTCGGCATGATGTCCACGTTCTCGGTGAGCACGTCGACCACGGTGCCGTGCGCCGCGGGCCGACGCGGGTCGCGGACGATGCACGGGATGTGCTGGCTGGTCTCCCAGTAGCCGACCTTCTCGCGCAGCCCGTGGTCGCCGAGGAGCTCCGCGTGGTCCGCCGTCACGATGACCACGGTGTCGTCCCACCGTCCCGACGAGCGCATCGCGTCCCACAGCCTGCCCAGCTGGTGGTCCACCTCGCTGACCATCCCGAAGTACTGGGCGCGCATTCGCCGCATGCCGGCCTCGTCCGCAGGGGCCTTCGTGCCGTCCAGCTGCAGCATCAGCGCGTGGAACCTCTCGGGGTCCGCCACGGGGATGATCGGTTCGCCGACTGAGTCCTCGGGGTACGCAACGGACCACTCGCCCGCCGCCGAGTACGGCGGGTGCGGCCTGATGTAGCTGGCGTGCGCGAACCAACCGTCCTCCTGCGCGTCGATCCACTCGATCAACCGGTCCGTCATGAAGCGCGACACGCTGAGGTCCGCCGGCCGCTCGTGCTCGGTCGACAGTGCGTGCAGCGCTCCATCCACCTCGACCCCGCGGTCCGCCAGCCAGTCCAGCCACGGGGCATGGGAGCCGGAGAGGTCGAGCAGGCAGTCGAAACCTGGGAGCACACCCTCGTACGAACTGAGCCGCGGGTCGTCCGGCCCGGTGGACACACGCGGGTCGATCGACTGGTCGGTGTACCCGAAGAGCACGGGCGAGAATCCCGCGCGACGCGCCGCGAGCGCCACGTTGTCGAAGCGTGAGTCGAGCGGGGTGCCGTTCGCGACGACGCGGTGGTTCATCTGGTACGTGCCCGTGTAGAGCGACGCCCGGCCGGGTGCACAGGGCGAGGACTGGCTGTAGTGGCGGGAGAACCGCACCCCTCCCGCCGCCAGCGCGTCCAGGTTCGGGGTGCGCACCACGGGATGGCCGGCGCAGGAGAGGCAGTCGCCGCGGAACTGGTCGAGCGTGATGAGCAGCACGTTCGGCGCCATTCCCGCACAGTAGTGGAGGCGACCTAACCTGCGTCCATGCCGCCAGTCGCGTACGAGTTCGACCGCTTCCTCCGCCATGACGAGATGTCGTCGTGGATCGACTCCATGGTCGCCGCCCACCCGGGCCTCGCGTCGGTGGAGCAGTACGGGACGTCCCATGAGGGACGGCCGTTGCTATTGGTCACGCTCACCGACTCCTCCACCGGGCACCACTCCACGAAGCCCGCGATGTGGGTGGACGCGAACATCCACTCCGTGGAGGTGACCGGCGGGGTCGCCGCGCTTCACCTCATCCACCACCTGCTCACCGGGTTCGCGTCCGGTGACGAGAAGGTGACTGAGGCACTGCGCACGCGCACCTTCTACGTGGCGCCGCGCGTCAACCCTGACGGCGTGGAGGCGGCGCTCGCGGACTCACCGCGGTACCGCCGCAGCAGCATGCGCCCCTGGCCCTGGACCGACAGGCACACCTGGCCCGGTCTGCTCACGCACGACGTGGACGGCGACGGCCGGATCCTCACGATGCGCATCGCCGACCCGAACGGCGCATGGGTGGAGCACCCCGAGGACGCGCGCCTGATGATCCCGGTCGACCATGCCGCCGCGCCGCGGGGCGCCGCGAGGTACCGGCTCCTCGCTGAGGGGACGATCACAGACTGGGACGGCTTCACGGTGCCCACGCCGGGAAACATCGAGGGGCTGGACATGAACCGCAACTTCCCGGCCGGGTGGGACACGTCGGTCACCGGTTCGGGCGACCACCCGATGTCGGAGCCGGAGATCGACGCGCTGGTGCGTGCCGTGCGCGCGCGGCCGAACGTCTGCGGGTACAACGCGTACCACACGAGCGGCGGGTTCCTGCTGAGGCCGTCCAGCACCAAGCCGGACTCGAAGCTCCCCCCGGAGGACGTGTGGACGTTCAAGGAGCTCGGGCGCTTCTGCACGGAGGCCACCGGCTACCCGGTGCACTCGGTCTACGAGGACTTCACGTGGGACACATCCGACACGATGAGCGGGGCGGCCGACGACTGGGCGTACGAGCACCTCGGCGTCTTCTCGTGGACCACCGAGTTCTGGGACGCCGTCGCTGTCGCCACCGACCACAGGAGCTCCACCCACATCTGGTACGTCGGCCCGACCGTGGAGGACGAGCTGGCGGTGCACAGGTGGGCCGATGCGAACGCACCGGGCACCGTGCACCCGTGGCGGCCATTCCGCCACCCGCAGCTCGGCGACATCGAGATCGGCGGGATGGACGACTTCAGGCTGTGGACCAACGCACCGCCGTCGCGCCTCCGTGCCGAGGTGACTCCGCACGCGTCGTTCGCCGTGCACCAGGCGCTCATGGCGCCGCGGCTCGAGATCCTGCACACGAAGGCGGAGCGGCTCGGCGACGGGACGTGGCGGCTGGAGGTCGGCGTGGCGAACACCGGCTGGCTGCCCACCCACGTGTCGAGCCACGCCCGCAAGAACAAGCTGTGCCTGCCCGGCTGGGTGCAGGTGGACGGCGCGGAGACCGTCGGCTCCCCCGCGCGGGCCACGTTCGGCAACCTCGCGGGCCGGCTCGCCTTCCGGCTCGCGGGCGGCATGCGCAACGACGGGACCCCCGACAGGCAGCTCCTCACGTGGGTCGTGCGCGCGGCCGCGGGAACCGTGGTCACCGTGACGGCCTCGCACCAGCGTGCCGGGACGGTCACCGCGGGCGTCACCCTCGGTTGAGCGGCCGCCGGCGCGGCCTCACTCGCGCGCGGTGCGCTCCCCCGTGGCCACGAACGCCCGGATGTCGAGGATCGCGTTGCGGTCCTGGCCGCTGAACATGTGGCCGCCCTCGTACACGGACATGACCGCATCGGGGATGAGGCCGGCGATGGCACGCGAGTTCTCCGGCGGTGCGATCCCGTCGAAACGCCCCGCGAGCACGTAGGCGGGCGCGGTGACCAGGTGCAGCCTGTCCGCCACGTCATGGTGGATGCGCGCCTCCAGCTGCAGCCTCTCTCCCCGCACCTGCTCCGCCGGCTTGGCGACGCCGGCGCGCTCCCGCATCACGCGCACGATCTCGGCGTCCACAGGGTGCGTCGCGAACCACTCCGGGCCGAAGCGCGAGTCCGTGATGCGCATCTGCGCCTCCAGACGCTCCTCTGCGGGCAGGGACGCCAGCTCGTGCAGCGGGTACGACGACCCCGCCGCGCCGCCGGCCGACGTGCAGAGCAGCACCAGCCTGTCCACGGCCGCGGGGAACGTCACCGCGAACTCCTGGGCGACCATCCCGCCGAAACTCACCCCGATGACGGTGCACGAGCCCCAGCCCACGTGGCGAAGGAGTGCCATCCCGTCGGCGGCGTAGCCGGCCATCGAGTACGGCCCGTCAGGTACTGACGTCGCACCGAGTCCCCGCTGGTCGTGCACGAGCACGCGCATCGTCTTCGCGAGTGCGTTGACGAGCGGCGCACTCGACTCGATCGACGCGCCCGAACCGTTGAAGAGGAGCACGCGCGGCCCGTCGTCACCCCGCATCTCGTAGTTGAAGTCGCATCCGTCGTGAGTGAAGCGCGGCATGCCGACAGTCTCCCACCGGCGCGCGGGTATCCACCATCTCGCGGCCCGCACAGGCCACTATCGACGGCGTGCAGTTGGTCGACGAAGTCCGTGAGTCGTTCTCACGGCTCTCGTGCCCCGTCACGTGGAAGCGCGTCACGGTGCCCGGCCTCCCCGTCGCGTGGGCGGGCATGCACGTGCCGGCCGTCGATGCGGGCGGCCGGCCGTGGGTGTGGGAGGTCGTCACGCCGGAGCAGTACGACATGTCCGGCACGCTCCGCGAGGACCTGCTGGTGCTGCCGGTGGCGCACGACGCGGTCGTGGTGAAGGTGAACCACGTCGACCACTCGGGCCCGATCATCCGCATGCAGGTCCCCGTGGAGACCGCCCCGGACCACGTGATGGTCGAGGGCCTGCCGACGGAGGAGAACCCGATCAGCGTGACCCTGGAGCGGGGCTGGACGGTGCAGGCCCTGGGGTCCGCCGCGCAGGCATGGATAGACCGGGAGACCGGCAGTTCGGCGACCCTGGAGACCCCCACCACCCCCGGTTCGGGCGGTCCCCGCTACCAGTTGCACCCCGAGTTCGACATCGAGGCGGCGGCGTTCGACCGTCTGCTTACACTCGACCACGATGACGCAGCGTCGGTCACGTCCCTTCTCGCCCGCATCCACGAGGCGCTCCGGCCCTACCGCTGACCCGCGGGCGGTGGCCCTGTGATCACCACCTACGCCGTCTCCCTCGATGCAGTCGACTGCACGGAGGCAGACCGCCTCGCCGTGATCGACACCGTCGACGACTGGCTGGTGCGCACCTTCCCCCTGGACGAGCGCGGCCCAGGCATGACGGTGCGCTCCCGCGCGGACTCGGTCTACAGGGTCACCATCACCGATGCCCACCCGTCGGGCCAGCACGTGGAGACCATCGCCGTCACCGTGTTCATGGAGTCCGGCCGGCTGTGGTTCGACCTGCGCAGCTTCACCAGCCCGTCGGGCACCAAGGTGGTGCCGCTCCGCACCGACCCGCTGCCCCCGATGCGCCTCACGGCGCTGGTGCGGGACGTGCTCGCGCACCTGCCGGCGCGTGACGCGAACTATGCGGTCACCGATGCCCCGCACGTTGCGTCCACGGCCCTGCAGGTGGACGAGCTGCTCGCACTGCTCGAGGTGCCCGGGAGGCGGCTGCCGGTCATCGTGGAGCTCATCGACGGCGGCAGGCCGCTCACGTCCGTCGCCGGGGCCGACCTCGTCGGTCTCGCCCACATCTTCCAGGTGACGGGTTCCGCCGCGGTCAGCCGCTTCATCAACGGGTTCGGCTACTCGCTCCTCGACCCGGGCACCATCATGGTCGTGTGGCCCGGGCGCCACGAGCCGGAGGTGCTGCGCATCCGCGAGCTCCCGCAGACGTCGGTGCGCGCGGAGTGGCAACGGCTCGTCGCGCAGGTGGCGGGTTCCGCCGCGCGTTCCGTCGCCGCGCCGCGGGTGCCGCCGCCGCCGCGCGACGACATCGACGACGAGGACGAGGACGGCGACGACGACGCGGGGCGCGACACCGGGCGCGGGACGGACGGCGACGCGGCCGTGTACATCGAGTTCCTCGAGTCGCAGGTGAACGCGCTGGAGGCGTCCATGGCGGACGCCGACCGCATCATCGCCGAGCAGAAGTCGGCGCTCCAGAAGAAGGGCGACCAGGTCGACGAGCTCGTGCTCCATGCCGTCAACCTGGAGCTCCAGGGGACGTCCAAGGGCTCGCTCGGCGCGGTGGCGAACATGCGCGAGGCCATGAGGCTCGCGCGGATGCACTGCCCGTTCCTCGAGTTCCACGAGCGCGCCCTGGAGACCGGCGAGGAACTGCAGGGGCCGGACCCTCTCTCCGTCCTGCAGGACCTGGTGCGCCTGAACAACGTCGCCCGTGCGTGGAAGTCGGGCCAGATCGTGGGCGACTCCTTCAAGCTCGCATGCCGGCAGATGGGTCTCGATTTCGTCCCCGGCGTCAGCGACAACGCGGAGCAGAAGTACGCCTCTGACTACGTCATCGACTGGCACGGTCGCAGCGTCATCGCGGGGGCTCACCTCCGCCGGGGCAAGGGCACCCACCTCGTGCGGATCTACATGCACCTCGACTTCGAGCGCCAGGAGGTCGTCATCGCCCACATCGGCCGGCACCTGCGCGACAAGCGCTCGTCGCACTGACCGCATCGGCGCCGCCCGCCTAGTGTCTGCGGGATGACAACTCCGATCTTCGGCCTGTCCGACAGGTACATCGACAAGGTCGCGGAGCTGAGCCCGTGCTCTGCCACGTACCTCGGCATCGCGGGGTACGACCACCTGATGACCGACTTCTCCCCCGCCGGCCACGGGGCCCGCCACGACCTCGACGTGTCGACACTCGCCGAGCTCGACCGCCTCGCCCCCGAGAACGACGACGACCGGCTCGCCGCCGGCGTGCTCCGTGAGTCTCTCCAGGCCGCGATCCAGGCACACGGGTCGGGTGAGCACCTGCGTTCCATCCGGATCATCGCCGGCGACGTGGAGAGCGCGCGTTCGGTGTTCGACCTCATGCCCACGGCGACCGCCGACGACTGGTCCACGATCGCGGAGCGCCTCTCGCACGTCCCCGAGGCCTTCGCCGGGATGCGCGCAACGTGGTCACTGGGACTGGAGCGCGGCGTCGTCACCTCGAAGCGCCAGGTCCTCGCCCAGGCGGACCAGCTCGAGTACTGGTCGGGGGCACAGGCCGACCCCGCGTTCTTCGAGCAGTACGTGGAGGGCGCCGCGTCGGTGCCGGGGGCCCCGGTCGAGCAGTTGAGGAAGCACGCCCGGGCCGCCTCGGCCGCGATGGCGGAGACGGCGGCGTTCCTGCGCGGGACGTACCTCACTGCGGCCCGCGACGCGGACGGGTGCGGCGAGGAGGCGCACGCCGCCGCGCGGCGCGAGTTCCTCGGTGCGGTGATCGACCCGGCAGAGGCGTACCGGTGGGGCTGGGAGGAGACGATGCGCCTCGATGAGGAGATCCGCAGGTGCGGCGAGTTGATAGCGCCGGGACTCACGCCCGCGGAGGTGCGTCACCTCCTCGACACCGACCCGGCGCGGATGGTCCACGGCGAGGAGAACCTCCGCGACTGGCTGCAGCAACTGATGGACGAGGCGATGTCGTTCCTCATCGACGGCGCGCACTTCCAGATCGACCCGCGCATCCGCACGGTCGAGGCGATGATCAGCCCGCCCGGCGGTGCCGCCGCGATGTACTACACGGGACCGAGCGAGGACCTCTCGCGCCCCGGCCGCACGTGGTACCCGGCGAACGGCCGGGCGTCGTTCCCCCGCTGGGGCGAGCCCACCACCGCGTACCACGAGGGCGTGCCCGGACACCATCTGCAGGTGGCCGTGGCCACCATCGAGCGCGAGCGCCTGTCGCGCGTGCAGCGCATGTTCTTCAACAGCGGCCACGGCGAGGGATGGGCCCTCTACGCGGAGCGCCTGATGGACGAGTTCGGCTTCCTCGAGAACAACGAGTACCGCCTGGGCTACCTCTACGCGCAGGCGTTCCGCGCCGCGCGCGTCGTCGTGGACCTCGGCATCCACTGCGGGTACCCCATCCCCGCGGACTC
>CAYXRQ010000010.1:0-12225 GCA_964466765.1 uncultured Bifidobacterium sp.
AAGTGATCATCAGCACGGGCAGATCCGACCACGCCGGGTGGGCACGCACCCGGCAGTCGGCGACGATCCCGCGCCAGCGGTCGGGGTCGTTCGCCTGGAGGAAGGACATCACGACGACCCCGAACGAGATGATCTCGCCGTGCACCGGGTGTGCACCGGTCAGCCACTCGTAGGCATAGGCCCAGAAGTGCTCCGAGCCCTCCTCGAACCTGCTGTGCCCGGCCGCGGCGCACGCGGCACCGATCGTGCGGTACGACTCCGCGAGGAAGCGCACCCCGTCGGCGCTCACCGCCGCGATCTCGTCGCGCGCGGCGGAGAGGTCGGCGAGCAGGCGCTCACCGAGTCGCGCGAGCGGCTCGTCCCACGGCTGCCCGGCCCCCCTTGCCGCGGCGAGGCGCCAGTCATGGAGCCCGACCGCGCACGAGAGAATGTCGCCGATGCCCGCACGGTTCAGGTGCGCCGGCGCGGAACGGACCAGGTCGACGTCGAGCACGACTGTCTCCGGCCGCACCTTGCCCACGTACCTGACGTTCCCGTCCACGCGCACGCCGACCGCATCGGTGAACCCGGCGTCAACAGACGTGATCGAGGGGATCTGCACGAGAGGGCGACCGGACCTCCACGCCAGGAACTTCGCGGTGTCCATGGCGGTGCCCCCGCCAAGACCCACGACGACATCGCCCTCGGGCTCGCCAGCCGCGACAGCCTCGAGGTGGGCCAGGTCCATGTCCCAGGCCTGCACGACCGAGGCCGGGGGCGGCAGGCTTCCCGCGAGACCCGACCATGGCGGGTCATTGACGACAAGAACGACGTTCCCGAGGCCCGCCAGCACGTCACCGACCGACGACTCGACCATGGAAAACGGCTCTCCCACCTCACCCACGGGACGGGACCTCCGTGCGGTGCTCCCTGATCTTCTCGACGGCACGCACGACGTCGCGGGCGTCCTCCTCGGTGCCCATGAGCACGGACGTCGTGAACCACAACGTGGTGTCGGCCATCCGTTCGCTGACAGGGAGTTCGAGGGCAGAGAAATCCTGCATTCCTGTCCGCGAGCGGACGCGGGGGGAGAGCCCGTCCGGGGCAGAGAAGAGATCGAGCCTGGAGAGAGGCGGGTACGCCATCGTCAGCGGGATTCCCTCCGCGAGCAGTGCCTCACGGAGGGTGTCGCGGTCGAGGCCGAACTCCTCCCCCTCGACTCGCACCACGTAGCAGTAGTTGCCCTGCGACGTGCACCCGTCCAGACGACCCTGGGGGTGGATTCCCGGGATGGAGGCGAGCTCACGGTTGAGGATGTCCGCGTTGCGCGCCCTGTTCTCCTGCTGCGCAGGGAACCGTTCGAGTTGGGCGAGGAGCACGGCTCCCTGCCATTCGGTCATTCGGTAGTTCCCGCCGAGCAGATAGTGGGAGTAGAACCATTCCCCCGGCTTGCGTCCGCAGTCAGAGAAACTGCGCGCCGTGGACAGCACGTCCTGGTGGCGGGAGACGATCGCCCCGCCCTCGCCCCCGGTCATCAACTTGGACGACTGGAACGAGTACGACCCGGCGTCCCCGAGCATCCCGACCGGGGTCCCGCGCCACGACGAACCGTGGGCGTGCGCGCAGTCCTCGACAACGACCAGACCGTGCTCACGGGCGATCTCGTTGATCGCATCCATGTCGGCGACACTGCCGGCGATGTGCACCGGAATGACCGCACGGGTGCGGGGCCCGATGGCGGCACGCACCGCGTCAGGGTCGATGCACCCCGTGGCGGGGTCGACATCGACGAGGACAGGGATGGCGTTCACCATCAACACGGCGGCCACCGTCGCGAAGAACGTCCAGTTGGGGACGATCACCTCGTCGCCCTCCCCCACCCCGAGCGCGAGGAGGGCGATCTCGAGGGTGTGCGAACCGTTGGTGACCGCGATCGACGATTCTGCGCCGTGGAACGCGGCCCAGGCCGCCTCGAACTCGCGGACCTTGGTCCCCTGGGTGGACCACCAGCGGCGGCTGTCGAGGACCTCGAGGAGCAACTCGCGCTCGCGCCCGTCAGCCGTCGGCCACTCCGGGTAGGGCCCCGTCCGCACAGGTGGACCACCGGCAAGTGCCAGACGCGGTGTTCTCATCTCATTTTCCCTTCCTTGATCGTGCGCCGCGAGCGGCCTGCGGACGCGACGACCCTGTCGCACCGTCGGTCAGTTCCTCGGCAAGAATCCGGCGCACCTCGTTGCGGGCGAGAGCCATCGCGCCGCAGATACCGGAGCGGTTCCCGAGCGCCGACACCTTGACCTCGAGCGGGAACGGCGAGATGCGCTCGAGCGCCTCGTTCACCGGGTCAAGAAGCAACGGGTTTGACCCGAGTCCGCCCCCGAGCACGATCCGGCCCGGGTCGAGCACGGCCGCGACGCTGAGCACCACCCTCGCGAGATCATGGGCGAAACCTGCGAGCACATCGCACGCGACCGCATCTCCGGAGGCTGCCAACTCGAGAATTCTCTGGGCGGGCTCGGGACGGAACCGCTCTGCGTACCGCCTCTCGAGGGCCGGGCCGGAGACTGTCAGCTCGGCCGCCCCGTGGCTGCGCACCAGCGGGTCCGCGAGGTCCCCCGCTAGCGGCAGGAACGCAATCTCGCCGGCACGACCCGTTGCGCCCCTGATGACACGCCCCTCGTGGACCACGGCCATGCCGATGCCGGTGCCCACGCTGATGAGCACGTACGTCCCGTCGTCACCCTCCTCATCACGGTCGATCTCGCCGACACCGGCAAGGTTCACGTCGTTCTCGATCGCGACCGGGCACTTGAGGTGTTCACCGAGCAGTTTGCGGATGTCCAGGGAGTCAAGACCCTTGATGTTCTCGCCGTGGGCGATTCGGCCGTCTGCGCCGACCACACCCGGGAGACCGACAACTGCCGTCACCACCGACCGGAGCGGTACCGACGCCTCACGGGCAAGATCGCGCCGGAGGTCACCGAGCTGCACTGCCAGTCGCCCAGCCTCGGCGCAGGTGCTCGCCACTCGCTCGGCGAGCATCCGACCCGCAAAGTCGACAAGGGCCGCGACGATCTTCGACCCGCCGACGTCGGCCGCGAACCCGACGGTGCGCACCGGCGAGAGAGAGATGATCTCTGGGTTCCGTCCCGCCAGCCCGAGCGGCCTGGTCTCGGTCTCCGTCATGCCGCGGGCCGACAAACGTGCGAGAACGTCCACGACCGTGGGGCGCGAGAGCCCGGTCGCGGCGCAGATCTGGGAGCGGGTCAGTGCCCCGCCGCCGAGAAGAGCCCCAAGAACCGCCGCGTCACTTGCCAGTGGCTCGAGCCGTCGTATCGATGTCTCAGACAAGCAGCCACCCCTTCCGGTCCGAGAATTCCACCCGAGAATTCCACGTAGTCGCATTTCTGTCAAGACATTTGACAGAAATATGAGCACACCGTTACCGTCAGCGCGTGCCCGATGTGCGAGTAGCCCACCCGGAGGAATGCGCCGCACAGGCCTCCCGCATCATCATTGACCACCTCGAGAGCCCCCATCCGGTGATCGGTCTCGCCACCGGGAGGTCGACAACAGCACTCCACAGGCACCTTGTGTCGTCGCATCGGTCGGGCGAGACCGACCTCGGTCGTGCGACGTGGGTCATGCTGGACGAATTCGTCGGAATCGCCCGGACGGACCCGCGCTCGTTCAGGAACCAGCTGAACAGGGATCTCATCAGTGCCTTCGACGCCGCCACGACGAGCCTCGTCGGACCCGACCTCGGCCTCGTGGACCCGTCAGCGATCTGCACGGCCTTTCGCTCCGCGACAACAGGACTGACACCCGGGGTCCAGGTGCTGGGAATCGGGCGGAACGGTCATGTGGGCTTCAACGAGCCGGGCTCCGCCCCCGACAGCAGGACGCGAATCGTCGACCTCTCTGCCTCGACACTGGCGGATCTTGACCCCGCCGACTGGCCCGTCCACGAGCGGCCGACGAGAGCGGTCACCCGGGGTGTCGCCGACATCACCGCCGCCGGGACGATCATCCTCCTCGCATTCGGCAGGGCCAAGGCCGGGGCGGTTGCCGCCGCCCTGCACGGTCCCGTCACGACGGACTGTCCCGCATCGCTCCTGCGCGACCACGCCGACCTTCGCGTGTTCGTGGACAGGGATGCCGCCTCGCTCCTGTGACAACATGACCCGTGACGGACGGCTGCCGGGCAGGCGCCGTGGCGGAAGGGGGACACAATGATCCACGTTCGGGCCGGAGCTGCCTGCAGGGACGTCACCCCGGATTTCCCCGTGCCCCTCGGCGGATTCGGCCAGCGCACGACCGCCTCCGAGGGCGTCCACGACCCGGTGCGCGTGACAGCGCTGTGCCTCGGCGAGGACGCCCCGGCGGTCGTTGTGACGTGCGATCTCATTGCGATTCCCGCCCAGGTGAAGTCAGCTGTCGTCGACAGGCTGGGTGTCCACGAGTGGTTCGATGCCGGGCGGCTGGTGGTCACCGCCACGCACTCCCACTCGGCGCCTGTCCCCCATGATCCGACCGGGTCCAGTGAGGCCACGGCGCGCTTCAGCGAGCTCTTGGTCGCGGGCGTCGTCTCGGCAGTCGAGGATGCACACTCGACAGGACGGGATGCGGTTATCGTGAGCAGCACGGGCGACGTGCGCATCGGCTTCAACCGTTGGCGTCCCGACGAGGGTTCACTGGTGGACACGCGTGTCCCCGTCGTCACCGTCGTTGACGGGCCGAACGGGGATGTCCTCGCGGTGCTGTTCGGTGCAGGATGCCACCCCACGACGTTCGGCTGGGACAACATGCTGGTGTCCGCCGACTACCCGGGCGTCGCGAAGCGCTGCGTCGAGGAGGCGTTTCCCGGTGCGGTCGCGATGTTCGTCAATACGACCGAGGGCGATGTGGTGCCCCTCACGTCCGCGCGCCGCGACGCCCTGGACCCACGCGGCTACACCGGGACGGACCCCTCGCGCGGGGACCTGGTCGGACGGATGCTCGCCGAGGAGGTCGTGCGCGTCGTGCGCGAGTCGATGCACTCCCCCGCAGACGTCACCGGGACCCTCCGTGTCCTCTCGACCGAAGTCGAGGTCACGCCGAACAATGCCGGCCTCGATGACAGCTCAGCCAGGGTGCGGCTCGAGGAGAGTGCCCGGGTTCTCCGTGCCCATCTCGGTGATGACTTCGCCGACCGGGTGCCCATGGGCCATCTGTGGGCTGTGTCGTCCGCGGCGGTCATCGACTCCGACATGGACGAGGACGGGATGCGGGACGTGATGATCGCCTGCTGCTACTACCTCGGGCTCACCGCACGCCTGGCGCGCGGGAGCAACCCGGCGCCCGTGCGCGCGCCCCTGCAGGTGATGGTCATCGACCAGGCGCGGTTCCTCTTCCTGCCGGGCGAGGTGCTCGTCGGCGTCGGCCGGCTGTGGTCAGAACTCACCGGGCATCCCGATGCGTTCACCGTGGGGCTTGCCAACACGCACCTGCGCTACCTGCCCCTGGCGAGCCACTTCGCCGAGGCCGGTGCTGACCGGAGGTACGAGACCGTGACCGCAGGGGTTGCCCCCGGGGAAGTCGACCGGCTCGTCGCCATCGGGGCGGACCTGCTCCTGCACGCCGCACACACCTGATCGGCTCGGCCGCCGCGGGCACGGGGCCCGGCTTTCGGGCGCGCACGGGCGGGGGCGTAGTGTGCGGGCATGAGCGACATCACATCACTGAACGTGGAGTTCCTGTTCCACATGCACGCGACCCTCGACGCCCCCGTCGTGGTCCCGAACGGCCCGCACGGCACCCGCGTCATCGTGGGCGTCAACGGCGGCACCGTGAAGGGCCCGAAGGTGAACGGCACGGTCGCGCACCTCGGCGCCGACTGGCTGACGATGCGCGCGGACGGGACCGCGCAGCTCGACGTGCGCGCCCTCATCAACACCGACGACGGTGCGGCGATCCACGTCCACTACACGGGCATCATGGCCCCGGGCGAGAACGGCCCGCGCATCATCACCGCGCCGCTCTTCGAGGCCGGCGACGAGCGCTACACCTGGCTGAATGCCGTGCAGGCAGTCGCAGTCGGCGCCCCCGGTGCCGGCAGCGTGGACTACGACATCTACAGGATCCTCTGACATGAGCACCGCGACACTCGACTCCGCCACGGCCCGCGTGGAGGCCGCGCTCGACGCGCTCCTCGCCGCGTGCGACCCGAAGAAGGTCGACAACATCACGTTCCGGGGCGCGCGGTTCGACCACGGCCTCGCCTGGGTGCACTTCCCCGAGGGACACGGCGGTCTCGGCGTCCGCCCGGAGCTGAACCGCCTCGTGGAGGAGCGCCTGCGCAAGGCCGGCGCTGCCCCGCAGGACCCTGCCACGTTCTTCATCGCACTCGCTGGCCCCACGATCGTCACCCACGGCAGCGCGGAAGTGAAGCAGCGCTTCCTGCGACCGATGTTCACCGGTGAGGAGAAATGGTGCCAGCTCTTTAGCGAGCCGGGAGCGGGCTCCGACTTCGCCGGGCTCGGCACCAAGGCCGTGCGCGACGGTGACGAGTGGGTCGTGAACGGCCAGAAGGTGTGGAACACGCTTGCCCACCTGGCCGACTGGGGCATGCTCGTGACCCGGACCGACCCGGACGCGCCGAAGCACAAGGGAATGACGTATTTCGCGCTCGACATGCGGTCACCCGGCGTCGAGGTGCGCCCCCTGCGCCAGATCACCGGCGAGGCCGAGTTCAACGAGGTCTACATGACCGATGCCCGCGTCCCGGATGCGCACCGCATCGGCGAGGTCGGCGAGGGCTGGCGCGTGGCGCTCACCACCCTGATGAACGAGCGTTCCGCCATCGGCGGCGGGGGCGGCGGCAACGCCAAGCGCCGCGGCCCGATCGACGATGCGATCCGTATCTGGAACGACGTCCCCGAAGTGCAGCGCAGCGCCGCCCACAAGGACGTGCTGATGCAGTTGTTCTGCAAGAGCGAGGCACTGCGCCTCACCAACATGCGCGGTGCCCAGGCGGCGAAGGCCGGCAACCCCGGCCCGGAGGGCTCGATCGCCAAGCTGATGCTGGCCGAGTTCAACAAGCGCGTCACGGAGTTCTCCGTGGAACTGATGGGT
This sequence comes from uncultured Bifidobacterium sp., assembly GCA_964466765.1. Lineage (GTDB taxonomy): Bacteria > Actinomycetota > Acidimicrobiia > Acidimicrobiales > Ilumatobacteraceae > UBA2093. Next base: position 7,090 of record CAYXRQ010000010.1, read on the forward strand.
GCGGAAGGGATGGTCGGCTACGACTTCACCTTCCGCCGGCCCGACACACTGTCGGTGGACGGCGGGGACGGGGGCGTGCGCCACTCGTTCCTGCGCGTGCGTGCCAACTCGATCGAGGGTGGGACCAGCGAGATCATGCGCAACATCCTCGGCGAGCAGGTGCTCGGTCTGCCGGGCGAGCCGCGCGTCGACAAGGACCTGCCGTGGAGCAAGGTCCCGCGCAGCTAGCGCGGGACCGGGTCACTGCGCCGCGCAGCTAGCGCGGGACCGGGTCACAGCACCGCGCACCCAGCGCGGGACCGGGTCAATCACCGAGCGTGACGGTCTGGTTGGTCGTGACGGTCTTTGACCCCACGGCGCAGTAGACGCTCAGCACCACTTTTGCGCCGCTCTTGGCGGCCATTTTCGACTTGAGTGTCGCGGAGGTCACGGCCGTCGCAATCATCCCGTCGGCGTCAGTCTTTGCCGGGGCGACGCTCTTCGATGTGCTGCCCGCCTTGGCCGTGATGCCGCACTTGGCACCGGGCGCTGCCGAGACCTTCACCTTCGTCAGTCCTGTGCCGTCCGCACCGGCGCCCAGCGTGCGGGAGTTCCCTTCCTTCGCCGGGCTCACAATCCGGACGGTTGCCTTAGCGCCCTTGATGAGGGTCATCTTCAGGTTGTTCGCGCTGTCGGCCGAGTTGGCACCCGGAAGCATGAGGTCCACGATCTCGATCATGCGTGCAGGGTTGAGCGACTGCGTCGTCACTCCGGTCACCGTCGGGATCACGATCGGGGCGAGGCTGCCGCTGGAGAACGTGCCGGTGCCGCCGGTCGAGGCGAACTCCCCCGCACCGCCGACGACCCACACGTTCGCGTTCATCTGCACCTCCACGCAGAAGACCTTCCCCCTCGACGAGAGATCCGCGTAGCTCCCGTTGCAGGGAACTGCCCCGGCGCTGGAGAATCCGTACGTCTGCTCGATCGTGCCGGAGAGCCGCGAGGACTTTGCGTCCGCGAACTTCATGGCCCATGCACAGGCCTGGAAGCCGTCCATCGAACTCGCGAAGTTGCCCACCGCGACCGTGTTGGGGCTCCCCGCGGCGACCGTCACGTCGAACTTCACCGTGACGTTCCGTCGCATGTCGCAGGTCTGGGAGATCGTGCCCGAACCGATGTTCTTGTTGACGACAGTGCCCTCGAGCGCAGCGTTTGTGAACGTGTTCACCTCGACAGAGGTGCAACTGGCTGCCGGGGCCGGGCCCTGGCCGTTCCAGCGGGCGGCCACGTTGGAGAGGAACGCCTGGAGCTCCAGCGTCTGGCCCCCCGACGTGCACGTCATTGCCGGGCGCTGCTGGCCCGCCCCGGAGCCACCCGTCATCGTGACCGTGAAGTCACCCGGGTCGAACGTGGACGCAGCCCGGGCAGGCGCCACCGGCAGGACGGCGAGCAGGAGGGCGAGGGTCGGCACCACGGTGCGCCGCACACGCTGAAAATGCTTCATGTGCCCAAAAGTAACCCATCCGGGACTTGGGCAGGAACGACGAAGGGGCCACCGCCGCAGCGGTGACCCCTTCGCTGGAGGTTCAGTTGTGCTTGTGCGTCAGGCAGCGCGGAGGCCGGTGAGGCCGCGGCTGATGAAGGACACGATCGCGTCCTTGACCGGCACCATGCCGTAGACGATGCACCCGTCGACGCAGATGGTCATCCAGCTGCTGCGCATGTCGCCCGTCCAGGCGGTGACGAAAGTGACGTCCAGGGCCCAGACCAGCAGGATGCTGATGGCGAGGGCGGTGTGGGCTCCGATGATCGGGATGCGCCTGATGATCGTGTCCAGCTTGAGCGTGTGGGTCAGCGAGTTGAAGACCGGCATGACCGCGCCGAGCAGGATTGCCATCAGGATGAGTGATCCGAGTGTGTACATGGGACTTACCTCTTTCGAGTTAGGTACCCCGCCCAATCGGCAATGTAACGACGGTCACACGGGAGATGGTGGATATCCACAAGTATTTCTCTTTCCCTTGTGCCACAGGGGTTTCCTGCATGAGAAGGTTGTGGACAGCCTCTGCAAGGCACAGATCCGGGCCAGGTCGGGTCAGTCAGCTGCCAGGGCTTCCAGTTCGGCGAGTGCCGTCACCTCGTTCATGGACCCGCGCCGGACCTGGGAGGTGCCGTCAGTGTCCAGGTACACCCATGCCGGCTGGTAGGGCACCCCGTAGCGGGCATAGACCTCGCCGTCGGTGTCCGAGATGTTCGGGAAGGTGAGCCCGTGCCTGGCGATGAACCCGGCGTAGTCCGACTCGGTGCCGGCCCACGCGACGCCGATCACCTCCACCTTGTCCTTCATCTTGCGGTGCACCGCCTCGACCGAGGGGGCTTCGATGTTGCAGGTGGTTCAACCGGGCGCCCAGAACCAGAGCGCGACCGGGCGACGGGACTGGATGCCCGCGATGTCGACGGTGGACCCGCCGACGAGGGTGTGGGTGCCGGCCGGTGCGGGCACCGACCCTGCGTCAGCAGTGCCGGCAGGTGCCGAGACGCCGTCCGCCGCGCACGCCACGAGTGTGATGGCCATCGCGAACATTGCCAGCACCCTGCGCACCACGCGAGCGTACATCCCCGCCTCAGTCGAACCCGTTCCGGTAACGGAGCCTCACATCCCGCCCTGCACCGGGCGCGCTTGCCGCACACAGGGCTACTTTCCCGCCATGAGCATCCGACTCCGCTGTGCCCTGTCCGTTCTCGTCGCCACTGCGGCCGTGCCTCTGCAACTCCCCGCGGTGAGCGCATCCAGCCTCCCCCAGAAGGAGATCTGCGCTGACTTTCTCGGAGTGGTGCGCTGTGTCGTGGTCACCGAACCCCCGCCGAAGTCCCCCTCGACAACGCCCGGCATGCAGGCAGTCGCATCACCGAAGACGGTCCGTGTGGACGGCACCGTCACGGTGACCGCGGGGGGCCGGCCCGGCGGGCAGGGGTTCTCGAAGGGCGAGGTGGTCCGCCTGTTCGAGTTCTGGAAGGGCAAGGCCACGGAACTCACCGGAACGAAGTTCGCAGACGGCAAGGGCTCCATCACGTTCAAGCGCGAGTACCTGTCGCTGGTAGGCGTGGACACGGAGGGTCCGCGCACGCTGTGCGCCCGCGGCGAGAAGAGCCTGCGGATGGCCTGCACGGGCATCACCGTGGGAACGACGTCCACGGCGACCACTGCGCCCGCAGCCCCGACATCGGGCCCGAAATCAGCCAAGACGACCACGGGCATGAAGACCAAGGGAACGAGGGGCACCGTGGCGCCCGGCCAGGTCACGAAGATCACGTTCGGCCCCGTGCCGGGCAAGAAGGGTTTCACACCCGGGGAGAAGATCGCCCTCTATGACTTCGTGGACGGCACACGGGTCACCCTCGACACCGGCAAGGCCGGCTCGAACGGCAGCGTCACGTTCTCGGCCGGCTGGACGGCTGACACCACCTACGACACCACGCACGAACTGTGCTCGTACGGGATGACCTCGAAGAAGATGGCCTGCTACACCGTCGAGACGGACGGGTACGGGGCACCACCTGCCGCGGCCACGACGACGACTGTGGCTCCCGCGCCCGTCACCACTGCTGCGCCGGTCGCGCCGACCACCACGGCATCAACCGTCCCGCGGACCACGCTGCCGCCGTACGGCCCGCCCGTCGCAGGCTGACGGGCCACACGCGCACTCGCCGCCGGGGCCCGGGGAATCAGTCCCCCAGGCCCTCCTTCTCGAGACCGCCGAGGTAGGCAAGCACTCGCGAGCCCACGTACCCGGACCAGTACTTGCCGAGCGCACTGAACTTGTCCTGCACGTCACCCTCGCGGTCGATGGCTGCCGACTCGTACAGACCGACCTCGTTGGAGGGCTCGATCGACTTGTCCCGCAGCATCCCGATGTTCGCCGCGAGGTGGCTCTTGCCCAGGTCGAGCGCGGCCGTCAGGGCGGCCTCCGACCTGACCCCGGTGAGGTTGAAGTCATCATCCGTCACCCCGTTCGGTCCGTACTTCAGCAGGATCTGCGCCGTGCGTGAGTAGTTGTTGATGCCGTACCCGAGCACGGCGTAGTCCGCGGCGGCACCCTTCCCCAGGTAGTCAGTCACGCTGAGGAGTGCCTGCTGCTGGAACGTCGCGAGCGCGACATCCAGGTCCTTGTCCGACAGGGCCGCGAGGACCGTGTCGCTCGACCGGTCGAGCGAAGCCGCGAAGTCGTCCACCACCTGCGTCTTGAACGCCTCAAGGTTGGCGTCGGACCCCTTGCGCAGGAGCGCGGCAAGCGCCTTGACGCTCCCGCCACCCGTGATCTCGGTGGTGCCGAGGTCGCGGCCGGCGTCGAAGAGTTCCTTCGTCGACTCGATCTGGATCGCCGCGAACTCGTTGTACACGAGCGGCAGGATGAGCTCGGAGACCGCGTCGTCACGGGTCATGGCCCCCGACTCGAGAGCGGCCACCACCGCGTTGATCTCCTTCTCGGCGAAGTTCACGAGACTCAGGCCGTCGATCGCGTTCGCGAACGCGGTCATCAATGCGGACGCGTCACTCGGCGAGCGCGGCGTGAACGTCTTCAGGACGTCGAGCAGGGCGTTCACCTTGCCACCGACGACCCGTGAGTCGTCGATCAGGTCGATCGCTGCGTCGGTCGACTCGAACAGGAACGCGTCCAGCACCTCGCCAGTGGCGCTGATTGCGCGCGCGTATCCCCATGCGAGCACCGCCGAGTTGAACGCACCGGCAACCTGGCCCTGGCTCTTCAGTTCCCCGGCCCGCTCCGCGGCTGTCACTGCCTCCTCGCCGAGGCTCTCGAGCAGGGACTTCGTGAAATCGCTGAGCTTCTCCGCCTTGTTGCGGGCCTCCTCGTAGTTCGCGAGCATCAGCGAGGTCTTCGCGTTGAGGCGCTCGTATGACACGTCACCGAGCTTCACGTTGCCGCCCGAGGGCAGGACAGGCAGTGTCTTGCCGGTCATGAACTCGTACGCCTCGTAGACGTTCGCGAGCTCGGTCACCTCCACCCCCAGTTCCTTGCCGAGCGAGACCACGTCGACCTGCTCCCCTGACACGGATGACCTCGAGTTGCGCATCCCGATGGGAATGCCGACTCGCTCGTATTTCCCCTCGGAGGCACCCTTCACCTTCTCCGGGAT
>CAYXRQ010000010.1:12325-14184 GCA_964466765.1 uncultured Bifidobacterium sp.
GAATGCCGACTCGCTCGTATTTCCCCTCGGAGGCACCCTTCACCTTCTCCGGGATGCCTCCGACGGGCCCCACGGAGCCGTCCGGCTGGATCGTGCCCGTCATGGCGGTCTTCTCGAGCAACTTGTCGCCTCTCATCGCGGCGAGGACGGCGACGGTGGACACCGCCCCCGAGCTCGGGCCGTCGGCAAGCCCCGACACCTGGAAGCGGAACTCCTTCCCGGGGCTCTCGCCGGTCAGCAGGATGGCGAGCGCGGCCGAGTTCCACATTGCGGCGCGCAGCATCGGCCCAAAGCCCGTGACCTCGTCCTCGCTGAACTCGACCCGCATCTCGCCGTCCGGGGACTCCGCCACCTCCACTGTGTCCTCGGCGAAACCGCCCGACTCGCCCTTCACGTACAGCACGGGGAACGCGAGTGCCCCGGACGACCCCGATGAGTCACCGCCACCCGAACAGCCGGCCGTGGCTGTGACCGTGGCCAGGACGGCGACGAGGAAGCGGGCTGAGCGGCGGGCATGGAACGGCATGGGTGACTCCTCGGTACGGACGGCAGGGATTCCGGCCGGCGCGGAACTGACCATAGGAATCACTGCCGGACCGGGTCTGGGTATGCCCCGATACTGAGGCTCGGTTATCAGGCGCCGTCCCGGTGGTCGGCAATGATGTGGCGGAGGGGACCATGCCGAGACAGGACCACACCACCCGCTTCATCCGTGAGGCCGTGATCGACGAACTCGTCCAGGCAGGTCATGCGACCCTCACGATGGAGTCGCTCGCCCGGCGGTCGTACTCCTCGATCGGGAGTGTCTACTCGCGGTACCCGAACCGGGTGGCGGCGATGAAGGACGTGCTCGAGTCGTGCGTGGTCCCCGCCCTCGCCGGCGCGCCGCGGGGGCAGGGCACGAGCGTGTACACCTGGGCGGCGACCGAACCCCACGTGATGCGCCACATGCGGGCCCTCGTGGAGATCGCCCTCTGCTCCCGATTCGAGCCGGGGCTCTCCGCGGCAGGGGACGTTCTCCGCGGCATCGTCGCCGCACCACAGCACGCCGGCGGCGGTGCCGCGGCCGGGCTCGAGTGGCTGGTGGGGACGGTGCTCGTGGGCCACATCGTCCTGACGGGGGCGGGATGCGCGGTTCCCGACCTGGTCGGTGATCTCTCCGTCCTCGTGGAGCAGGCGTGCGGCTTCCGGGACCGGGCGCCCGCGACGGTGGCCGGGGTTGATGCTCCCATCCCGCCGAGCCCCTCCCCCCGCGCGGATGACGACGTCGCCGCAAAACTGGTGGACTCCACCACCGAAGAACTCGCAGCTGCCGGGGCCACCGGGGCAAATGTGCGGCGCATCGCCAGCCGCAGCGGTGTCACCACAGGCGCCGTCTACCGCCGGTACGGGTCTAAGACTGAGCTCGTGCGTGATGCCCTCGTCCGGGAGCTTCAGCCAGGCAGGTACTCATGGACCAAGTCACTCGTCGACGCGGTCGCAGGAAACCACGAATCCGCCAGCCCGGGGGACGTCCTCGCCGACCAGATCTTCACGTTGCTGAACGACCGCACGCGCACGCTCGCCACGCTCGAGATGATCCACGCGGCCCGCACCGACGAGTCCGTCCGCATGACCCTCGTGTCGCAGGTCGAGGAGGCTGCCGCCGCGCGTGCCAGTTTGTTCGCTTCAGTCCCGCGAGCGACGGATGGCGCACCTGAAGTGTCACCCGTCCTCATGGGTTGGGTCATCCAGATGGCCCCCACCGGTGCACGGGTCCTGGTGGCGCTCGGCGACGAACCTGACGAGGACAACGTTCGTCTCGCCTTGCGCGACGTCATGAACGCCGCCCTCAGCTGACACCCCGGCGCAACGGGGAC
>CAYXRQ010000011.1:0-13682 GCA_964466765.1 uncultured Bifidobacterium sp.
CGCGGTGCAGGTCCCCGACTGCCAGGTGGCGCTCGCGCACGGCACCGGCGGCAGTCTCGGCACCCGGCACGGTTCGGTCACGCTGGTTCTTGGCCAGGAGGACGCATGAGCGCGCCGCACAACCCGTTGCCGTTGCCCGCGCCGAAGGTGACCACCACGAACGCCGCGTTCTGGGCCGCCACGGCGGAGGGCCAGTTCACCCTGCAGAGGTGCCCGACGTGCGAACTGGTCATCTGGTTCCCGCGCCGCACGTGCCCGCAGTGCTGGACGGAGGGGATCGAGTCGTTCGACGCCTCCGGCCGCGGCACCGTCTACAGCTTCACCGTCGTGCGCAAGGGGAGCGGCGCGTACAGGGATGCCGCGCCCTTCGTGGTGGCGTACGTGGAACTGGAGGAGGGCCCACGCGTGCTCACGAACATCACGGGGTGCGACCTTGCGGACGTCACCGTCGGCATGGCCGTGGAGGTCGAGTGGCACGACACCGGTGAGGGCAACGCGATCTACAGGTTCCGGCCTGCACCGGGCTGATCAGACCTTGTAGACCAGCGACGCGGTGGCGCACAGCCTCCCGCTGTCGGCCCCGCGGACCTCGGCACGGCAGAACGCGATCGACTTCCCGCGCTTCTCGATCCATCCCTCGCACACGGCGTCCTCGCCCGCCACGGCGGACATGTACTGCACGTCCATGCTGATGGTCACGAAGTTGTTGCCTCCGGTCACGCACCACCCGACGGCCGGGACCACCGTGGTGTCGATGAGGCTCGCGATCGCACCGCCGTGCATGATGCCGGCCGGCTGGTTCATCTCCTGCCGGGCGGGCAGGCGGAGCCGGGCGTAGTCCTGGCGCATCTCCTCCACCACGAAGCCGAGGTGGGCGGCGAAGTTGGTGGTCTGCTCCCACAGCGGGAAGTGCGCCCAGCGCTCGGCGGCTTCCTCTGGAAGTGGCGGGAAACGGTCGGCAATCGTCATGCCGCGACCCTAGTGAAGGGGCCCGTTCGCGGGGCAACTACGGTGTCCCCATGCCGCTCCACCATGTCGCCTACGCCACGAAGGACGTCGAGGCCACCACACGCTTCTACGAGGAACTGATGGGCTTCCCGCTCGTCCACACCGAGATCACGGCCGGCGGCGAGACATGGCTGCGCCACATCTTCTTCGACATCGGCACCGGTGCGGGCGGCGAGATGGAGTGCATCGCGTTCTTCCAGGTGCACCAGGTCGGGGAGCGCCCCGACTACGTCACGGACGTGTCGGACGGCGTGGGTCTGCCCGTGTGGGTGAACCACTGCGCATTCCGTGCGACCAAGGAGAAGCAGGACGAGGTGCGCGCCCGCATGGACGCCGCCGGCATCGCACCGCTGATGGACGTCGACCACGGGTGGTGCAGCTCGCTGTACTACGTGGATCCGAACGGCATCATGGTGGAGCTGTGCCGCGACACGCCCGGGTTCGTGCCCGACCCGGCAGGCGCCAAGCGACTGCTCACTGCGGACCCGTTCGCGAACGCGAAGAACGCCTGACATGCCTCGTCTCGGGCAGGTCGGCAGGGACAAGGCACACCCGTACGCGGCGGCGGTGTACTCGCTGCTGTTCGGCGACCGCGACCCGGTGGAGCAGCCGGGAACGGATGCAGGCACGCCCGGCAACTGGTGGACGGTCTTCGCGCTCGTGCCGGATGCATTCGACCACACGTCGGCCGGCTTCCAGTTCTACAGGTCTCCCGAGAGGAAACTGAGTCCCCGCCTCCGCGAGCTCGGCCAGACGCGCGCGGGGTGGACGGTGGGCAGCCAGTTCGTGTTCAGCCAGCACTGCAAGGCGATGCGTGACGCGGGATTCACCGACGAGCAGGTGACGGCCATCCCCTCGTGGTCAGTGGCTGACTGCTGGACGGCGGCGGAACGTGCCGTCCTCGCCTACACGGATGCGCTCGTGCTCCAGCACGGACGAGTCGCTGACGGTGTGTTCGAGGCGCTCCGTGAGCACCTGTCGGACGAGGAGATCCTCGAGTTCACCTACGTCACGGCGACGTACGCGATGCACGCCACGATGAGCCGTGCCCTGCGTCTCGAGTTCGATGATGTGGACGACCCGGTGCAGGAGCGGCCAGACTCGCGCGGGAACTTCAGCGGTCTCGACGTGATGGCGGCCGCCGACGCCGAGAACGACGGCACGAAGAAGAGCTGACCCGCGCTGCGGGCGTTCCCGGCTCGTTCCGGTGGGGGCGCCTGCCGGGCACCTCGTTACGATTCACTGCGGGATGACCCCAGGAGGTTCGGCATGAGTCAGTCGGCGACACTCGAGACGGATGCGGGAACGGCCACGGAGCACTTCGACGTGATGGTCGTCGGTGCGGGCATCTCCGGCATCGGTTCCGCGGTGCACCTGCAGGAGCAGTGCCCGGGGAAGTCCTTCGTGATCCTCGAGAAGTTCGAGTCGTTCGGCGGCACGTGGCACATGCACCGGTACCCCGGGGTGCGCTCCGACAGCGACCTGTACACCTTCGGGTACCGCTTCAAGCCGTGGGTCGGCCCGCCGATCGCGACGGCCGAGGAGATCAGGAAGTACATGGGCGAGGTCATCGAGGAGCACGACCTCGCGCCGCACATCCGTTACCGGCACCGCATCACCGCCGCCAGCTGGTCCTCGGCCACGAACCGTTGGACGGTGCGCGTGTCGCGCCTGGACGAGGGTGACGAGGTGACCCTCACGTGCGGCTTCCTCTACATGTGCCAGGGCTACTACAACCAGGACAAGGGCTACATGCCGGACTGGCCGGGCCTGGACTCCTACCGCGGCCGTGTCATCCACCCGATGGAGTGGACCGATGACGTCGACTACGCGGACAAGAACATCCTCGTGATCGGCTCGGGCGCCACCGCCGCGACCGTGGTGCCGGCACTCGCCAAGAATGCCCGTCACGTCACCGTGCTCCAGCGGTCACCCACCTACTTCATCCCGGGCCGCAACGCCGACGACCTTGCGGACACGCTCCGCCAGCTGGAGATCGACGAGAGGTGGATCCACGAGATCGTCCGCCGCAAGCGGCTCTTCGACGGCAAGGCCGTGACCGAGATGTCGTTCCAGCAGCCCGAGGAGCTGCGCACCTTCCTGCTGGAGGGCGTGAAGGCCCTCCTGCCCGAGGGCTACGACATGAAGCACTTCACGCCGAAGTACCGGCCGTGGCAGCAGCGCATCGCCTTCGTGCCCGACGGTGACCTCTTCGAGGGGATCCGGGAGGGCAGGACGACCATGGTGACCGACGAGATCGAGACGTTCACCGAGACGGGGGTGGTCACGAAGGACGGCACCCGCATCGAGGCGGACATCGTGGTGCCCGCGACAGGGTTCAACCTGAGCGTCCTCGGTGACATCCCGTTCGAGGTGGACGGCAGGCCCGTGAGCTGGCCCGACACGGTGACCTACCGCGGGATGATGTTCACCGGCGTGCCGAACCTCGCGTGGATCTTCGGGTACTTCCGGGCCAGCTGGACCCTGCGTGTCGACCTCATGGGCGACTTCATCGGGCGGCTGTTCGCGCTGATGGACCGCAAGGGCGCGAGGAAGGTGACGCCGCGGCTGCGTCCCGAGGACGCCGGCATGGAGATCGGCGACTGGATCAGGCCCGACAACTTCAACCCGAACTACCTGATGCGCAGCATCGACCAGATGCCGAAGTCCGGCGACAAGCCGGAATGGAAGCACGACCAGGACTACTGGGCGGAGAAGGACCTCATCCCCAAGGCCGACCTCGAAGACGGCTGCCTCGTCTTCGAGTGACCTGACGCGGCGCGGCCGGGCCGTGCTGTCAGAGCGAGTAGATGCGTGCCGCAGTGCCGCGGAACATCGCGTCCTTCTCGGCCTCGCTGAAGGGGGCGGCGATCTTCTTCGCCGCGTTCCAGAAGGTGCGGTAGGAGAGCGACAGCCTGTCCACGGGGAAGTTCGACTCGAACATGCACCGGTCCGGCCCGAACGCCTCGATCACGTGCAGGTACCAGCGTGCCTGGGCGGACACGAACTCATCCGACGTCGGCGGGCGTGTCGCTGTGTGCCACCCGAAGCCGTTGTCCGGCATGGCCAGCCCCCCGATCTTGGCGACCACGTTCGGGCAGGCCGCGATCGCTGTGATGTCGTCGCGCCAGCCCGCGAAGATCTCGTCGTGGCGGCCGGCCCACTCGCCGACACCGAGCGGGGTGCCGAAATGGTCGAGGACCATCTGCGTGCCCTCGGCCGCACGCGCGAGATCCAGGAACTCCCTGTTCTGGTGGTGGTAGTGCCACGAGTCGTACGTCAGCCCGCGCTCGCCGAGCCGCCGCACCCCGCGCACGAATGCAGGGTCGCGGTGCTTGTCCCTCGCTGCGCGTCCCGGGATGGTCAGTGATGCCGGGTCCTCCGCGCGCGACAGCGCGTCGCGGATGCCGCGGAACATTCCCTGCCCGGCGGCGACGTGCGCATCGAGGACCTCGTCGAGGTTGTCGAGGGTGAGGTCCGCGTGGCCGACGATCGCTCGGATGGTGCGGTCCGGGTCGCGCAGCGACTCGGCCGCGATGAACGCGGTCTCACCGACAGGTGCAAGATGCAACGGTGCCGATGTGTCGTACGCGGAGCCGCACTCCATGAACACCGTGCACTCGATGCGGTGACCGTCCGCGACGTCGGCCTTCAGTTGGTCGAGCCCGTAGTCGAGGCCCGCCCCCGGCCGCCACAGGTGGTGGTGCGGGTCGATGATGACGCGGCCCGGGTCCACGACGTCCTCCACGACCTGTGCGAACCATTCGGGTGTCCCTGGCTGGGTCTCGTTCATTCGTGAAGTATTGCCGACCCGGTGCCGTCAGTGCGCAGGGCGGGAACGGCAAAATGGGAGCGTGATCACCCCGGCCCGGCTCCGCACGGTCGTCTGCACCTCCACTGCGGCCGTCGCGGTGATCGTCTGGCAGGTGGTGGGCTGGGGACCCCTCTCGCGGTTCGACGTGTCGGCGGCCAAGGAGGCCCGGCGTCTCCGGCCGGACCGCGACCTGTACCAGATCACCGTGATGTTCGGCCTCCGCGGCATCATCCTCACCGTCTGCCTCCCTTACCTCGCGTGGCGGTGGTGGAAGGACCGACTGCTCTGGCCGGCGGTCGGCTTCGTCACGGTGCTCCTGTTCGAGACGGGGCTGCTGGGCGCGATGAAGGTCGCGGTGGGGCGGTCGTTCCCGTACCAGGGCGACATGGTCCTGGAGGCCGGCTTCCTCGCGTTCCCCAGCGGGCACGCCGGCAACGTCGTGGCGCTCTGGGGGTACATGGCGTGGTACGTGTCGCTGCGCCGCCCGCGGCTGGGGCCGGTGCTCTGGTCCCTTGTCGCCGCCGCAACTGCCACGGTCGGGGTGTCCTCGTGGCTGCTGCGCACGCACTGGCCGACCGACCTCGTGGCGGGCTTCCTGATGGGCGGCATCGCACTCGTCGCCACGGTCGCCGCCGTGCAGGCGACCGGGCTCAGTCAGACGGCCACAGTTTCGCCTGCTCGCGCAGTTCGTCCCTGAAGTCGGGGTGGCCGATCTCGGCGAGGGCCACTGAGCGCTCACGGATGGTGCGCCCGTGGAGTTCCGCCACGCCCCACTCCGTGATGACGAGGTCCACCTGGTGCCGCGGCGTGCTGACGACGGAACCCGCACCGAACCGCGTGAGGATCCGGCTGGTCATCACACCGTTGACCATGGCAGTGGACGGGAGGCACACCATGCTGCGACCGTCCGCGGTGAGGCCGGGCCCGCTGACGAAGTCCTCGTGGCCGCCGATGCCGCTGAACTGGATGCCGTCGATGCTGTCGGCGACGACCTGGCCGGAGAGGTCCACGGCGAGCGCGCCGTTGATCGCCACCATCTCCCTGTTGCGCCCGATCATCTCGGGCGAGTTGACGACGCGCACCGGGAGGAACCGCACGTCACGGTTCTCGTGCAGCCACTCGTAGAGCTCCGGCACTCCGGCCGCGAACGTGGTGGGGGAGAACCCGTCGAACGGCGAGCCCTTGCGGTTCGTCACCTTCCCGGCCTGGTGGAGCCTCATCAGCCCGGTGGTGAACATCTCCGAGTGGATCCCGAGGTCACCGATGTCGCTGGCGGCGACCATCTTGGCGATCTGGCTGGGGATGCCGCCGATGCCCGTCTGCAGGGTGCATCCGTCGTTGATGAACTGCATCGCGTGCCGTGCGATGGTGGTCTCCACCTCCGTCGGTTCCGCATCGGGCAGGTCGAGCGGCCTGCGGTCCGTCTGCACCAGCACGTCGATCTCGTCGACGGACAGGCTGTGCGTGTGTTCCGGCTCCAGGCCGTGCGTGCGCGGGAAGTGCTCGCTCACCTCCACCACGAGCAGACGGTCCGGGTCCGCACCCGCCCTGTGCAGCTCGTCCACGGAGGCACCTGCGTGCAGTGACAGGCTGACGCGCCCGTCCACTGGCATCGCACCTGCCGTGGCCATGACGCGCGGTCCCAGGTGACGGAGCACCGGCTCGAATCGCCGGAAGTCGGCGGGCACGTAGTCGATCGATGCCCCCGAGTCACGGAGGAACCGCTCGGCCGGGCCGAAGAAGCCGCTCCGGTAGTGGACGCCGCGCCGTGTGAACAGTGAGTAGAGGTCCGGGAGCAGGGCACCGAACACCTCGAGCCTCACGAAGTCGTCCCTCTCGCCGAGTGCGTGCAGGAAGCCACCGGGGACGCCGGGCCCGAGCGGGACGGCGAGGGTGTCGACGTGGCCGACACGGGCCACTGCCTCCTGCATGTCCGTGTACCTCATGTTGCTCCCGACTCCCTCACCGGACCACAAGGTAGATGACGGGCAGTGCGGTGCTCACCGCGGCAGCGGTCCACAGCAGCACCCGTGACACCGACCCGGATGCGTGCCCGCCCATCACGTCGCGCGACCCGGACAGCAGCGCGATGAGGACGATGAGCGGCGGTGCGGCGACACCGTTCAGGATGGCCGACAGGTACAGGGCGCGCACGGGGTTCAGTCCCACCGCGTTCATGGCGAGGCCCGCCGCCATCGACACGGTGATGACGCCGTAGAACGCCTTGGCCTGTGTCATCCGCAGTCCCAGTCCCTCGCGCCACCCGAACGCCTCGCTGATGGCGTATGCCGTGGACCCGGCGAGGACGGGGACGGCGAGCAGGCCGACACCCACGATGCCGAGGGTGAAGAGGAGGCCCGCGAGGTCGCCGGCGAACGGGCGCAGCGCCTGTGCCGCCTCGTCGGCCGTCGTGATGGTGACGGGTCCGCGCGAGCCGATGGTGGCGGCGGCTGTCACCATGATCGCGAACATCACCGTGACGCCGGAGCCCATGCCGAACACGACGTCGCCGCGCATCGCGGCCATGTGCTCGCGGGTGGGCGAGGGTGTGCCGCCGCCGGCGGTGATCTCCTCGACCTCCTCCGCCCCCTGCCAGAAGAACAGGTACGGGGAGATGGTCGTCCCGAACAGGGCGATGACGGCCGCGACGGTCTGCCCGTCGAGCACCAGGCCGGGCACGAACGTGCTCACGGCAACCTCGCCCCACGAGACGTCGATGAAGAAGAGGACGATGATGTAGGAGAGGATGGACAGGCACAGCCACCGCAGGAACCGTGAGTACGTGCGGTACGGAACGACGATCTCCACGGCGAGCATCAATGCCGTGAAGGCGAGCACGAGAACGAGGTGCGGAACAGGCACCAGCAGGCGAGTCGCTGCCGCCATCGACCCGATGTCGGCGCCGATGTTGAAGGTGTTCGCCGCGGCCACGATGGCGACGGCAGCCAGGAGAACGGGCCGCGGGAACCGTTCCTTGATGAGCGCCGCCAGCCCCTTGCCCGTGACCAACCCCAGGCGAGCCGTGGACTCCTGCACAGCCGCGGCGAGAGGGAGGGCGAACACGGTGGTCCACAGGAGCCCGAACCCCGCGGACGCTCCGACCTGCGAGTAGGTGGCGATGCCTGACGGGTCGTCGTCGGCCGCCCCGGTGACGAGCCCCGGCCCGAGCCGCCGGAAGTACCCCGTCCCGTGCACGCGGTACCGGTGCTCGTGATGACGCTCGTCGCGGGTCTCGGGAGCGGTCATGGGGCCATTCTCGCCCGTTCGCACCGCGATAGGTTGACCTGATGGCAAAACCTGACGTCTCCATCCCGGAGGGGAACCCTCCCGCAGAACTCCTCATGGAGGACCTGACCGTCGGCGACGGCAAGACCGCACAGGCGGGCAGCATCGTGGAGGTGCACTACGTGGGTGTCGCATGGAGCACCAACCGCCAGTTCGACGCGTCGTGGGACCGCGGCGAGACGTTCGACTTCCGTCTGGGCGCCGGCCAGGTCATCCAGGGCTGGGACGACGGTGTCGCGGGGATGAAGGTGGGTGGCCGCCGCCGCCTCACCATCCCGCCGCACATGGGCTACGGCGACCGCGGTGCCGGCGGCGTGATCAAGGGCGGCGAGACGCTCGTGTTCGTGGTCGACCTGCTGAACGTGAACTGAGGAGGGGGACACATGTCATCAATGAACTTCTACACGGCGAACGCATCGCTCGCGGGGGCCGAGAAGCTCGGTGTCGAGGAGATGCAGACGATCTGGCGCGTCGAGATGGCGGGGGAGCTCTTCTACAACCTCCTCGCGGAGCGCATCGACGATGCCGACGCGAAGGAACTGCTGCGGCGCAACGCGGTCGAGGAGCGCGGCCATGCACGTCGCATCGCCCGTGCGCTCAGCATCAAGCTCGGCCGTGAGTGGGAGCCCACCGCGGAGCAGCAGGAGCTGCTCGACGTGCCGATGCCCCCGTCGATCGACGCGACGCTGTTCGCCGGGATCGTGAAGGGCGAGCTCAACGGCGATGCCGGCTACCAGAAGTGGGCCGATGCCGAGGAGGACGAGGAGGTGCAGCGCCTGCTTCGCCTGAACGGCCGCGAGGAGACCATCCATGCAGGCCGTGCCCAGCAGGTGCTGGAGATCCTCTCGCGCTGAGGGCGCGTCAGCGCGTGACCTTGCCCTGCGGGAGCATCCTGCGCCTGCGGAACCAGCGTCGCACGGGCTCCGTGGCCCACTTGCTGGTCGCGCCGATGAAGCAGGTGGAGATGAGCACGCGTGACAGAACGTCCAGCCGCGCGAGGTACGGCGCGAGAACCAGCGTGAAGAGCACCGCCACGGGGTAGACCCAGGCGAGGTCGAAGAAGAACCGTCCGAGCGGCGAGCGCTTCTTCGGGACGTCACCGAGAGCATCGAAGAACTCCTCGGTTCCGGCGGTGACCGTGACCTTCTCGCTGACGATGAACCTGTCGCCCGTGTCGCGGAACCGCTGCCGTGTCTCCGAGCGTTCCCACTGCCGCAGGTGCAGGGCGTCCTTGAACCGGAAGACCATGTGGTACGGGTCGCCCGGCTCGGCCGGGGCCAGGACGGTGCCGCCGAGACTGCCGGGTGCCGCGTTCACTGCCTCGAGGATCGCGGCCGCCCAGTCCTCGAACTCATCGCGCAGCGCCGGGTCGATCGTCCGCGCGATCGCAACGGTCACCGCACCCTGGGCGATCTTCGGCAGCTTCCCTGTCTCGAACGGGCCTGTCAGCTCGGGCATGCAACTACGGTACTTGCCTGTGCCAGCGCCGGAACCGACATCCTCGAGCGTCGTCATCGTGCTGTGCCACCCGAACCCCGGGAGCTTCACGCACGCCGCCGCGCGGGCGGCCGCTTCGGCTGCTGCGGATGCCGGCCACATGGTCACTCTTCTCGACCTCTATGCAGAGGGTTTCGACCCGGTGATGTCCGCGGACGAGCTGCACCGGTACCAGGCGAACGACAGCACGGTCGCACCCGGCACCGTTGCGCACGTCGAGGCGGTCCGTGGTGCCGACGTGCTCGTGTTCGTCTACCCCACGTGGTGGTCCGGTCTCCCCGCGGTGCTCAAGGGCTGGCTGGACAAGGTGATGGTCCCCGGTGTCGCGTTCTCCCTCGACGCGCGGTCGAAAGTCAGGCCGGGACTGACGCACGTGCGGCGCATCGTGGCGGTGTCCACGTACGGCTCGCCGCGTCGCTACGTGCGGTTCGTGAACGACAACGGCAGGCGGATCCTGTTCCGCGCGCTGCGGATGTCCACCGGGTGGCGCGCCCGCACGTCGTTCGTGGGTCTCTATTCCATGGACACCGCCACGGCCTCGGACCGCGAACGTCACCTCGCGAGGGTGGCGGATGTGATGGGGTCACTGTGAGGGTGCTCCTCGTCCACTGCCACCCGAACCCCGGTTCGTTCGTGTCGTCGCTGGCCCGCGACGCGCGCGCCGCCCTCGAGCGCACGGGAAACGAGGTCCGCTTCCTCGACCTGCACGCCGATGGTTTCGACCCCGTGTTCACCCTGTCGGAGCGCGTCAACCACACGGCACCGCCCGGGGCGAAGCTGGAGGAGTTCCCCGTGCTGCGCGCCTCCGTGGAGGCACTGCAGTGGTGCGAGGCGCTCGTGCTCGTCTATCCCACGTGGTGGTCGGGCCAGCCCGCGATGCTCAAGGGATGGATCGACAGGGTCCTCATGAAGGGCGTGGCGTGGGACCTGCCCGAGGGCGCGGACACGCTGGTCCCGGGACTCACCCACATCCGGCGCATCGTCGCCGTCACCACGCACGGCTCGTCGAAGTTCGTGAATGCCGTCGAAGGCGAGGCCGGCAAGCGCACGGTGACCCGCTCCGTCCGCCTGATGTGCGGGCTGCGCTGCCGCACCTCGTGGGTGGCGATGTACGGCATGGACAGGGCCGGCGACCGCAGCCGCGAGAGGTTCAGGCGGCGGGTGACGCGGGCGATGGCGCGTCTGTCCTGACGCGGACCGCCAGCAACTGTGCGGCACCGGCCAGGGCAGCCACGCGCACGAGCACTGCGGCGACAGCGGCGTGCCGTGGGTGCTCGATGCCTGACGTCAGCATCGCCATTGCGTAGAGGGTCAGCGCGCCGGCCAGCACGGCGATGACCGCGAGCGCGGTCCGTCGCCTGCCCCCGAGTGCGGCGAGCAGTGCCCCGAGGAGGGTGACGATGATGCACACCACGGTCGGCACGAAGAAGACACGGGGAACCACCGTGCGCGCGCCGAGCGGGAGGAACCCGTCGTCGGCGACATCCATCGTGGGGCCTGCCAGGTCGATGAGCCGTGACCATGTCCGTGACGGGTGCGCGACCAGCCAGCGTGCGTACGTGGACCACCCGTCATCGTGGACCCACTGCGCCAGTTCCATCCCCCCGATCCTCATGAGCCGCGGCGGGAGCTGGCCCTCGGGGAGGTCGAGGTACGCGAGCATCTCGGGCGGGAGCATCTCGGGCGTGTCGTACGCGGCAATGTTCTCCGTGACCGCGAACCGCGGCATCCCGTTCTCCACGAACCATTCCGTGGCGACAGGATCAGTCACCACCTGCTCGACGAGCACGGTGTACATGTTGAGCACGCTCGTCGGTGTGTTCGAGCGCAGCTGCTGCACTCCGAGCACGGAGACGAGCATCAGCACCGCCCCGAGGACCCGAGGCAGCCGCCGGCCGGCAACGGAGCGTGCGGCCACCGCGGCCGCCGCGACGAAGAGGAACAGGAGATGGTGCGGCCGCACGGTCACGAACAGCACGAACGCCGCGACCCACCCGGCGGACGCGGTGAGTGCCCTGCCTGACGCGGCGGCGCGCAGCGTCGCGGCCACGAGCGCGACCCCGGCGGTGATCGTGAGCGACTCGGCGAGCATCGCCTGGTCGAAACGGATGACCTGCGGGGTGAGCCCGATGACGACGGTCGCCCAGCGCACGGTGCCCGGCCGGCGGCTGGCCGACGAGAGTTCGTGCGCGAGCCACACCCACGCGGCGATCCCCGCGATCACCTGCAGTGCCACCCTGCCGGGGTCGGAGCCGGCGAGCGCATACAGCAGCGGGACCGGCAGCGGCCGGGCGATCGGGGTGGACAGGTCGAGGGTGAGGTATCCGGCGGAGTCGGGGAACAGTGCGGGCGGGAGGCCCGCGACGGCGAGCGTGCGCAGAACCGCGTACGTCACGGCAACGGCGGGAAGTCCGGTGAGAATCCCGCGCCAGCGCACGGGGCGAGGATAGTTCCCCTCTCTGCGGGGACGCGCCCGGTGCGGGCGGTATTGATGTCGCGGGTTACCGTGATGAACCATGAAATCGCTCGTCGTCAACCAACTCGGGTCGCTCGATGACCTGCACGTGCAGGAGACGCCCTCGCCTGCTCTCTCGGACGGACAGGTGCGCATCAAGGTCGCCGCATGCGGGCTCAACTTCGTCGACTCGTTGCTGGTCGAGGGCCGTTACCAGGTGAAGCCCGCGGTGCCGTTCGTCCCCGGCAGCGAGATCACGGGACGGATCGTGGAGACGGGCCCGGGCGTGGATGCGTCCATGGTGGGGCGCCGCGTGTTCGCGCCGGTCCCGAACGGCGGTTTTGCCGACGAGGTGGTGACCGCAGCCAACCGCATTCTTCCCATCCCGGATGCACTCTCGGACGGGCAGGGAGCAACGTTCATGCAGAGCTACCTCACCGCATGGTTCGCGTTCACCCGGCGCACGCAGGTGCAGGCGGGGAAGACGATGCTGGTCCTCGGTGCTGGCGGCGGCATCGGTCTCGCGGCCGTCGACGCCGGCGTCGCACTGGGCCTGCGTGTGATCGCGGCCGCCTCCAGCGAGGAGAAGCGCCAGCTGGCGCTCGACCGCGGTGCGTTCGCCACGGTCGACGTGCTGAACGACGACGTGAAGGCGAAGGTGCGCGAGCTCGGGGGCGGCGGTGTCGACATCGTGTACGACCCGGTCGGCGGGGACCTCGCCGAACCGTGCCTCCGTGCGCTGAACGCCGGCGGCGAGTACATGGTCGTCGGTTTCGTCGCAGGCATCCCTCGACTGCCGGCGAATTTCGTGCTGCTCCTCAACCGCACCGTGGTCGGCGTGGACTGGGGGGCGTGGGTCGGCCGCAACCAGGGCGAGAACCAGAAGATGCTCGTCGAGGTGATGGGCCGGATCATCGACGGGTCCCTGCGCCCAGTCGAACCGGTCACCTACCCGATGTCCCGCGCGGTGGAGGCCATGCGCGACCTGCAGAACCGCAGGGTCGCCGGCAAGGTCGCCCTGGTTCCCGACTTCGGCTGAGCGACGGCGGTCAGCGCGAGCGTTCGAGCTCGTAGAGGGGCAGCCCGACCGACCGGGACACCCAGAGCCCTGCACCGATCTGCTCGAACCCGCGCCCGAGCCGGGTGCGGTACCACGATGCGGTGCGGCGGGTGACCGACATGTCGGTGGCGTCCGTGTCCACGATGGTGTCGAGGTCCGACGACGTCGGTGCCTCCACGTACAGCAGGCCGTGCGAGGCCGCCGCGATGTTCTCGACGGCTGCCTCGGCTCCTTTCGCGTCCAGGTAGTGGAGGACGCCGTGGCACACCACCAGGTCGAACCTGCGTGAGGGGCGCCATCTCGTGATGTCGCGCAGCTCGTGCCCGTACTCCGCGCAGGCATGCTCGCTCACGTCGGTCGACACGTACTCGACGCCCGGGTGGTTCGCGGCGTACCAGTCCCGCCAGTACCCGGGGCCCGCGCCGATGTCGAGGACGCTCCGCACCGGGATGTCCCACCACTGCGCGAGGGAGTGGACTGCGGAGGCGAGATGGGCGACCTTGCCGCGGGTGTGCACGGGGTCGTCGCCGTAGAAGCGCTCGTAGTACTCGCTGTCGAAGGTC
>CAYXRQ010000012.1:0-13633 GCA_964466765.1 uncultured Bifidobacterium sp.
TTCGTGACGAGGCGCAAGGACGGCCGTCGCAACACCTACTCGGTGGATTTCTCCCGGCACCTGCGCCACCCGCTCGAGTCCGACCACACGATCGGCGAGCTCTTCGAGGCGCTCACGCGCATCAGCCGCGGCTGACGCGCAGCCCGCGGCGCCGCTGCGGCTTTCCCCTTGTCGCTTCCCGCTAGACCCAGCCGCCGGCGTACGCCACGAACTGGCCGGTGGTGAACGTGAACGAGCCGTCGATGAAGTTGGCGCAGAAGCTCGCGAACTCACCGATGTCGCCCAGCTTCCTCATCGGGACCTGTGACTCCACCTTCGCCCTGGACTCTGCGTCCTTCACGCCGTTCGCGGCGAGGAACCCGGGGAAGTCCATGAAGTTGGTGCCCACGGCATTCACCATCACGCCGGAACCGGCGACCTCCGCGGCCACGTTGCGCACCAGCATGTTCGCCGCCGCCCGGGCAGTGGAGTAGAGGGGCGCACCCGGCGTCGGTCGTCCGCCAGCGGCACTCGTCTGCATGAGCACCTGGCCGGACCCCTGCTTGACCATCACGGGCACGACGGCGCGCATGAAGTGGTACGGCACCTCGATGCAGCCCTTCATCACCTTGTGCAGGTCCTCCACCCTGGAGTTGAGGAACCGGCCCGTCACGATGATCCCGGTCGCGGTCGTCGCACCGTCGATCCGCCCGAACTCGGACATGGCCGCGTCGACGAGGCGCTGCGATCCCTCTGCCTCCAGCAGGTGGTTCGTGCCGGTCACGTCCACGGCCCGTGCGCCGAGCGCGGTGACCTCCTCGACGAGGCCCGGTGACGCGTCGCCGAGCACCAGGTCATGGCCGCGGCGGGCCATCTCGAGCGCGAGCGCAGGGCCCGAGTAGCTGTTCGCCTCGCCGACGATCGCGACTCTCCGTGTGCCTGTCATGTCCTTGTCCTCCTGGTGTCCTGTGTGTTCTTCGCTGTCTTCTCGTGCCTGCTGGTCACACCGTGAGCACGTGGCCCTCGGCAGGGTCGACCGTGCCGTTGACCAGCTGGTCGTACACATCGAGCACCGCATCCGCGCCGTGGCCCTCGCGGACCGTCAGCCAGCGCCGCGCGTCGGCGGAGAACACCGCGAGCGCGGTCTCCATGCGCGAGTTGAGCACGTCCCGACCCCATTCCTTGCCGCGCTTGACCAGTTGCGACGGCGCGAAGAAGAACGCGGGCTTCGGTCCCGGCATCGGCGCGTCCGCGGCAGCGGACTGCGACTCGCGCCAGTGCGTCGCCCCGACACGGCAGGAGTGCGCGAGAGCGTCGCCGAACCTCTCGTGGATGCGGCGCAGCACGGCCGCATTGCCGGCCATGTCGACGACCACCGAGGGAACCTGCTCCATCGACTCGATCGCGTCGTATGTGACGACCTCGTCGTACAGCCCGGTGGACTCCACGAACGCCGCGTTCGCCGCTGAGGTCAGCCCGACTGTGCGTGCAGAGCCGTTCGCGCGGACCTCGTGCGCGAGCGCGAGCGACGTCTTTGAGGACGCACTCGTGATGATCACCTGCGCCGCCCCGAACATCGAGTTGTCGCGCAGGAAGTCCTCGCACAGGTGCGACGTGACGAAGAGACCGCGCAGAAGCAGGTAGTACGACTCGTCCTCCTCCGTCCGTGACGGGTCGGCCGGGTCGAACTGGCGGTAGGCCGGCGCGTGCTTCTCGCGGTGGGCCGCGTTGTCGAAGAAACCCCCGCCGCGCACGACTGCCTCCACCACGTGGTGGTCACCCACGGGGTAGAAGCCGAACCAGCGCGAGCCCACGTCGACCCCGGGCACGGCGGAGGCCGTGACGGTGCCGAAGCCCATCGCGGGCAGCCGGCCCCACCCGGCCTCAGCGGGGTAGAAGCCCCAGTAGTCCAGGAAGTCGCCGCTGACGGCATAGGAGATGTTGTTGGCCGTGAGCGCGAACTTGTCGAGGCGCAGCACGACCGTCCCGTCGGCTGCACCGGCCGGGGCCCCGGTCGCGGCCGCGCGCCTTGTCGTGATGTCGGAACGGTCGATCTCCAGGTGCACGGTGCCCCCTCTCTCCGCGCCACAGTACCGAGCACGCGGGACGTCCGTCCCAGCGCGGAAAGAACACGGCTCATTCTGCCGACACGGGTGTGCGGCCACGGCCGGTGTCGGCAACAATGGCGACGGCGCGGTGCTCCGCCGCGGGCACGGGGGGTGCAGACATGACCGTCAAGAACGAGTTCCACGGGAGGATCGGCCGCACCGTGGCGGAGTCAGAGCCGTGGTTCGCGGTGCCGCCGCACCCGGGCGAGGACGCGCCGAACGTGATCCTCATCCTCATGGACGACACGGGCTTCGCCCAGTTCGGCTGCTTCGGCTCCGACATCGACACCCCGAACATCGATGCTCTCGCCGCGAACGGCCTGCAGTTCACGAACTTCCACGTGACCCCTCTCTGCTCGCCCACGCGCGCGGCGCTCCTGACCGGCAGGTCGAACCACGCGGTCGGGATGCGGTCTGTGTCGAACTTCGTCACCGGCTTCCCCAACCAGCTGGGCCACATCTCGAACCACGCCGCGACCGTCGGTGAGGTGCTCGGCGGTGCCGGCTACGGCACCTTCGCCGTGGGCAAGTGGCACCTCGCGCCGATGGAGCAGTGCTCAGCCGCAGGACCGTTCGACCAGTGGCCGCTCGCGCGCGGGTTCAACCGCTTCTACGGGTTCCTCGACGGCGAGACCGACCAGTTCCACCCGGAGCTGGTGGCCGACAACCACCCCGTCGACCCGCCCGGCACGCCGGAGGAGGGATACCACGTCAGTGAGGACCTCGTCGACAACGCGCTGCGGATCATCGCGGACTACAAGGGCGTGCGCCCCGACCGGCCGTTCCTGGGGTACGTGGCGTTCGGCGCGACACATGCACCGCACCAGGCCCCGCCCGAGTACATGGCCAAGTACCGCGGCAGGTACGACGAGGGCTGGGACGTCATCCGTGAGCGCTGGTTCAAGAAGCAGCTCGAGACCGGCGTGATCCCCGCGGGCACGGTGCTCGCCCCCCACAACCCGGGTGTGAAGCCGTGGGACAAGCTGACCGACAACGAGAAGCGGCTCGCATGCCGCATGCAGGAGGCGTTCGCCGCGTTCCTCGACCACACCGACAAGCAGATCGGCCGCCTGGTCGAGGGCCTGCGTCGTCTCGGGCAGCTGGACAACACGGTCATCGTGCTGCACGCGGACAACGGCGCGTCACAGGAGGGCGGGCCCTTCGGTGTCATGCACGAGATGAAGTTCTTCAACGGCATCATCGAGATGCCCGACGAGGCGATCAACCACATCGACGACATCGGCGGCCCGAACAGCCACTGCAACTACCCGTGGGGATGGGCCCAGTGCGGAAACACCCCGTACCGCTGGTACAAGCAGAACACCCACGAGGGCGGCGTGCACGTGCCGATGGTGTTCCACTGGCCGGCCGGCGTGCCGGAGAAGGAGCGCGGGACGAAGCGCGACCAGTTCGTGCACGTCTCGGACATCGTGGCGACCGTGTACGACATCCTCGGTGTGACGCCCCCGGCAGTGGTGAAGGGGTACGAGCAGATGCCCGTCACCGGGAAGTCGTTCAAGTCAGTCATCAATGATCCCGCCGCGCCGGCCACGAACACGGTGCAGCACTTCGAGAACGCAGGCAGCCTCGCCGTGGTCGCGAACGGCTGGAAGGCGGTGCTCAAGCACACCCCCGGGCAGTCCTACGACGACGAGAAGTGGGAGCTCTACGACCTGAACACGGACCGCTCGGAGTGCAACGACCTCGCCGCGGCGCAGCCGGCGAAGCTGGACGCGATGATCGAACTGTGGTGGCAGGAGGCGGAGAAGCACGGCGTGCTGCCGTTGGACGACCGCGGCGTGCAGCTGTTCGGCGCACGGTTCCGGGCACGCTCGCCGCACCCGGAGAACCGCCGCTACGTGTACAGGCCCCCGATGTCACCGATGCCCGGCCAGGCATCCGCGGGACTCGGCGGCCGCAGCGTCGACCTGGTCGCGAGGGTGAACTACTCGCCCGGTGACGAAGGCGTCCTCTACGCGACGGGCACGCAGAACTCGGGCTTCTCGATGTTCGTGCAGGGCGGCAGGTTCGTCGTGGACTACAACGCGTTCGGTGATCACACGGTGATCGAGTCCACCGTCCCGGTGCCGACCGGTGGCGTCTCGCTCGGTGTGCACCTGCGCAGGGGAGAGGGCCGCAACGGAACCATCACCCTGGACTTCGACGGGGTCGAGGTGGGCCGTGCGGACGTGCCGCTGTACATGTCAATGATGTCATCGGTCGGGCCCAGCCTCGGCCAGGACCACGGCTCTGCGGTCAGCCTTCGGTACGAGGCACCGTTCGCATACACGGGCGAGCTTCTCGAGGTGGAGATCGAGGCGGGCAAGAAGTCGGGTGCTGCCGCAGCCGCCGAGGCCAAGGCCGAGATGGGCCGTCAGTGAGCACAGCCGAGATGGGCCGTCAGTGAGCACAGCCCGCAAGGATTGACAAGAGATCGAAACGGAAGGAACAACATGGCAGAGGAAAAGAAGAAGCGCGGCGTCGAGCACAACTACGGCAAGGTCGACCGCGAGTACGGGATGCGGATGTTCACGATGCCCCCGGAGGAGGACGGCCCCGTCTTCATGGTCAACTACATGAAGTACAAGGAGACCGCGGACTACGGCGACGCCGGGAGCCAGGGCATCTCCGGCCGCGAGGCGGACGACAAGTACGCACCCGTCGACGTGCTCGGGCGCATCGGTGCGTACGTGGCCTTCCACGGTGACGTGGTGGACCAGTCCGGCAATACCGATCCGGTGTGGGACCGTATCGGGGTGGTCTGCTACCCCACGCGCAAGGCGTTCATCGAGATGCAGAACCGGCCCGACTTCCAGGAGAAGCACGTGCACAAGAACGCCGGCATGGACCGCACGTTCGTGATCGGCTCGCTCCCCAGGGATGGTGCCGAGCCGGGCGACTACCGCACGGTGAAGGACTCGCGGGGCGTCGTGCAGGTGAGCGCGCACAAGGGGATCAACGGTGTCACCGCAGCCGACGTCGTCGCGGCTCTCGTCGCGTCGCGCGCGCATGCCGCGGCGAACGGGTGCACCCGCGGCCAGTGGTATGACGTGGAGGGCACGATCATGGGCGATGGCCGCTCGTTCGACGTGGTCTGCTTCGATGCGTTCCCGGGCGTGGACGAGTACAGGGCGTACAGGGCGGCACTCGCCGCAGACCCGGCCTGCGCGGTGCTGGTCGACCCGTCGCGCACCGACGGCTACAGCGTTGCCGTGGACGCCGCGATCGACCGCATCACGATGCGCTGATCCTGTCGTGCCGGCCGCGGTGCCGGGGCGTCACCAGGCGATGTCGACCGGCTTCAACTCGCCGAGGGCGGCCTCGAGTGCGTCGCCTGCCATGAGCAGAAGGTCCTCGCGCCAGGTGTGCGCGACGACCTGGACGCCGAGCGGCGCACCTTCGTGCGACCCGCACGGGAAGGCGAGCGCCGGCATCTGGATCGCCGAGAGGTTCATGCCCCAGCGCCCGATCTCGGCCATGCTCGACATTGCTCCCTCGAAGGACTTGTCGTAGCCGCGGGCCATCGTGGGCTCCGCCATCATCGGGGTGATCATCAGCGGGTGCTCGGCGAGGAACCTGTTCCAGGCGCGCATCAGCATGTCGCGGTCCGTGACCGCCTTGATGAAGGTCTCCGAAGTGGGCGGCGGGAAAGCGGTGCGCCAGTCGTTCATCGTGGCGGTGAGCCCGCTGTCGCCGATCCCGTCGAGCATCGTCATGAGACCGAGCATCATGTCGGGGGCGGCGAGGCGCTCCCACAGGCCGAAGTAGACGTCCTGCATCGGCGGGGCGGCCTCCACCACGTCGAACCCCGCGTCAGACAGGGCCTTGCCGGTGCGCCGCAGGGCGTCCTTGACGGCGGGGTGCACGCCGATCGCATCGTCGAGCACGAGAGCAACCTTCACCGGTGCCGGCGGCGCGGGGAAGTCGTGGCCGACCGGCACCCAGAACGGGTCGTCCCAGTTCGACACGCACATCGCGCGGTAGGCGGCGCGGAGGTCGGCCATCGTGCGCGCGAGCGGTCCGTTGGTCGACATCATGCTGGCCGTCCACGTGCGCGGGTTCGGGTTGGTGCCGCCTGTCGGCATCCGGCCGACTGTGGGGCGCAGCCCGAGGATGCCGTTCATGTAGGCGGGCCAGCGCACGGACCCCGCCACGTCGTTGCCCTGGGCCACGTGGCACATCCCGGTCGCCACGGCGACACCGGCGCCGCCGCTGGAGCCTCCGCAACTGATGTCCTCGCGGTGCGGGTTGAGAGTCTCGCCGTGGAGGTCGTTGTCCGTGTGGAAGCGCATCGCGAACGCGGGCGAGTTCGTGCGCCCCGCCATCATCAGGCCGGCGTCCAGCAGGCCACGGATGACCGGGTGGGTCATGGGGGAGATGTTCCCGGCGAGCGCCCTGATGCCGTTGTCGTTCGGGTAGGGCACGTGGTCGGTGTTGATCTTCGTGGTCACCACGGCACCGGCGAGGGGGCCGGTGCGGTCACCGGCGTCCACCTGCGCCGCGGTCGCGCGCAGTTCGTCATCTGTGCGCAGGACGATCGCGTTGAGCCGCGGGTTCACCGCGTCGATGCGCCCGATGTGCGACTCAGCGACCTCGGCTGCGGTCAGCTGGCGGCCGCGCACGAGTTCGGCAGTGCGCGTTGCACTGAGCTGCCACGGTTCCACTGTGCCTCCCTGCCCTGTCGTGTCCGGTACCGAAGGTATCCCCGCGGGGCCCCCTCGGGCGGGGCGAGACGGTGGAAAAAGGTTTTTGACAGGCGGAGCCGGACCCCGCCGTAACGGGATTACTAGCGTTGTCGGGATGACGGGAAGGCCGACGATCTACAGGGCGCGGCGGTTCGTCACCCTCGACTCCTCGATGCCGCACGCCGAGGCGGTGGCGGTGGCGGACGGCAAGGTGCTCCATTCCGGGTCGTTCGCCGACGTGTCCGCCGACCTCACCGGCCGCGACCCGCTGGTGGACGACAGCTTCATCGACCACGTGGTGGTCCCCGGCTTCATCGAGGCGCACTGCCACGCGCTCGAGGAGGGTGCCCTCGTCAACTTCCCGTGGGTCGGTACGTACGACAGGAAGGCGGCCGACGGCTCGGTGAAGCCCGGCTGCCCCGACACCGCTGCGGTGCTGGAGCGGATGCGCGAGAGCCACGCGTCCACGCCTGACGACGGGAGCGTGCTGACCTTCCTCGGGTGGGACCCGAACATGGCCAAGAGCACCGGGTTGACGTGCGAGATGCTCGACAGCATCTCCGCCGACCGCCCGATCTTCGTGCTGCAGTCGAACGGCCACCTGGGCCACTGCAACACGGCGATGATGCGCCGGGCGGGGATCACCCGGGACACCACCGACCACGGGGTGATGCGACACGGCAACGGCGAGCCAACCGGCGAGCTGCGCGAGCTGTCGCTCAGCCTGGTGCTCGGACGACACGTCGACCTGGAGCCCGGCGGCGACACCAGCGTGAGGAACGCGGGCACTCTCGCGCGGATGTCAGGTTGCACCACCGTCACGGATCTCGCGTTCTCCGCCACCACGTCTGCAGTCACCCGCTACGCGGCGGCGGTGAACCAGCCGGGCCACCCCGTGCGCGTGGTGTACGCGCCGATGGTGCAGGTGCTGAACCCGCGCCTCAAGGAGGGAACGCTCGAGCACATCCGCGGGCTCGCTGCGCACGACTCGGAGATGTTCCGGATGGGCCCGGTGAAGTTCGTGATCGACGGGTCGATCCAGGGCCGCTCGGCACGGCTCAACTGGCCGGGGTACTGCTGCGGCGACCCGAACGGCATGTGGCTGGCGGAGCCGGACGAGATGTTCGAGATGATGCGCCCCTACCACCGCGAGGGCTTCCAGCTGGCGCTGCACACGAACGGCGACGAGGCAGTGGACCGCGGGCTCGACGTGTACGGGAGGCTGCTGCTCGACCACCCGAGGTTCGACCATCGTCACCGCCTCGAGCACGCGCAGATGGCAACCGAGAGCGCTTTCCGCCGCATGAAGTCGCTCGGCGTGTGCGTGAACCTGTTCGCGAACCACGTCTACTACTGGGGCGACACGCACCGCACCGCCACCGCCGGCCCCGCGAAGGCGCGCCGGCTGGATGCCTGCGGCACGGCGGAGCAACTGGGCGTGCCGTACTCCATCCACTGCGACGCGCCCGTCACTCCGCTCGATCCGCTGTTCACCATGTGGTGCGCGGTCAACCGCGTCACGTCGAGCGGGCATCTCCTGGGCGCCAGCGAGAGGATCACCGCCGAGCAGGCACTGCGCGCGGTGACGATCAGCGCGGCGTACCTGCTGCGCACCGACGGCATCTCGGGTTCCATCGAGGTCGGCAAGCACGCGGACTTCGCCGTGCTCGCTGACGACCCGACCACCTGCGACCCGATGGCGATCAAGGACATCCGCGTGGCGGCCACCGTCCTCGGCGGCGAGATCCACGCGAACTGAGTCCCCGGCCACCGCGTCCCGCGGTGCGGCTGGTCTCAGCCGCCGATGAAGTCGAACTCTCCGGAGAACCGCAGGTACTCCTCGGTGCGGAGCCTGTCGGCCAGCCCCACCTCCCAGGAGAGGTACTCGGCCATCGCCTCGCGCGCGCCCTCGGCCCTCGCCCACGGCGGGTACCACATGTCGTCGGTGGGCGTGAGGAGCAGTTCGTCGTCGTCGTTCCCGATCGTCTCGGTGGGCCCGCCCGCGTGCCGCCATGCGGAACGGCCGCCGACGAGCCACGACACATCGGTGAACCCCATCTCGAGCGCGTCGCCGGCTGCGTAGGGCGCCTGGCTGCCGGTGGAGCAGCAGAAGACGAGCGGAGTCGACCGGTCGAGAGAGTCGAGCGCAGCGGACAGCATGCTGCGCATCGCGTAGCGGGAGCCGGGGATGCGCGACTGCCGGTACCAGTAGCTCTCGCCCACGTCGACAACTGTGCACTCCCCGGCGGCGACCGGGGCGAGGAGCGCGGTCGCCTCCACGGCCCGTGCGCGCGGGTCCGGCGGCACGAGTGGCGAGACTCGTTCGTTTCCGTGCTCGGTGAGGTGGTCGAGAGGGTCGCCGAGGACCCATGCATCCCACCCCATGCGTCCCAGCCAGTGGGCGGTCATCACCGACTGCACGAGGTGCTCGTCCACCACCACGATGCGGGCATGACGCACCGCGGCGTACGTGTCGGTGGACTGGATCAACTGGCCGCCGGGCGCGTTCTGGCTGCCGGGGAACCTGGCGAGAGCGAACGCTTCGGTCATCCGCACGTCGAACACGTACGTGGTGCGTGACTGGTCCGCGAGCCAGGCATCGACAGTGCCGCGCTCCACGAACCTCACGCCCCCGCGCCCTGCGACCTCCCTCGCCGACTCCCGCGCGGCCCGGAGGTCCTCGCCCATCGGCTCTGTGATCGTGTTCGACTGTCCGTGGTCGGGCTCGAACCCGGCGAGCTGCCACCCCATGGTCCCGTTCTCGAGAGCGAACACCGGGTTCGTGACGCCGGCCTCGCGCAGGCTCTGGGCGCCGATGATCGATCGCGTGCGCCCCGCGCAGTTCACGACGACCGGCATGTCGGGGTCGTCGATGTGCGAGGGGATGCGCAGCACGGACTCCATGCCGGGGCAGTTGGACGCGCCGGGGATGCTGACGGTGCGGTACTCGCCGGCAGGGCGCACGTCGAACAGGCGGAACGGCCTGCCCTCCTCGCGCCAGCGGGTGAGCGTGGCCGCGTCGATGTGCGGCGTGCCGCACTTCTCCTCGACCATCTCGCCGAACACCTTCGACACGATGTTGCTGCCGGAGAACAGGCGGTACCCGGCCGCTGTCCACCCGGCGTTGCCGCCCTCCAGCAGGTGAACGCCCGTGTAGCCGGCACCCTCCATCAACGCGGCCGCCCCCGCGAGGGTGGAGCCGTCCTCGTCGGTGAGCACGACCCGCACGGAGCGGCGGGGGAGCAGGCGCGGGATGGTTGTCTCCATCACGGCACGCGGCACCCCGGAGGCGACGAGTATGTGCCCGCGCGAGTACGGACCGCCGTCGCGGACGTCGAGCACGGCGATCTCGGACCCGTCGTTCAGCCACTCCCGGAGTGTGCGCGCGCTGACCGTGCGGGCCATCAGTTCCTCAGCCCGGCTTCCTTCATGAGGGGCAGCACGCGCTCGCCGAAGTACTCGAGATCGGGGAGGTAGTCGTAGAAGTTCACCTGGATGCCGTCGATGCCGCAGTCGTGCAGCTTCAGCATCTTCTCCACCACCTGCTCCGGCGTGCCCACCATCTGCATGTTCCCGCCGACGGCGAGGTCGTCGCGCATGGCGCCCTTCCACGAGACGGTGTCGCCCCCGGTGATGAACTTGAAGAAGTTGTCCAGCGCCACGGGGTCGGCGTGGTCGATGAAGGCCTGCTTGCGTGCCTTCGCCTCCTTCTCGGTGTCTGCGCAGATGATGTGCGGGTTGATGATGGTGCGCACCGTGTGCCCCGCGTCCGCGGCGCGCTGCTTGATGGACTGGTTGTGGGTCTTCAGCAGGCCGTACACGTCGGCGCCAGCGGGGCGCGTGATGAAGAGCAGGTCCGAGTGCCTGGCGGCGAAGTCGACGCCCGCACCGCTGCTGGAGGCGTTCACGATGATCGGCCGGCCGTTCACCGGCTTCGGGGAGACGAAGCCCTTCTTCATCCTGTAGAACCGGCCGTCGTGGTCCACGTTCTCCGTGGAGGACCACAGCTCCTTCATCACCTCGAGGAGCTCGTCGGCCATCTCGTAGCGCAGGTCGTGCTCCACCGGGTCCAGGCCGAACATCTCGAAGTCCTCCTGCTTGATCCCGGTGACCATGTTGATGCCCCAGCGGCCGTTCGACATGTGGTCGAGCGTGGCGGCGTACTTCGCGAGGAGGAGCGGTGTCCACCCGTAGAGCACGTGCACGGTGGAGACCAGCATGATGTTGTGCGTGAGCGCGGCAAGACCTGCGGTGACGAGCAACGGGTCCTGCGTGTTCTCGCGGAAGCGCATCTCGCCGCCGAGACCGCCCGCACCGTGCCACTGGGCCAGGCCGAACACGAGGTCGAACCCCATCTCCTCCGCCCGCACGGTGCACTCCGCGTTGTACTCGAACGTCCAGTCGGTGGAGCGCGGGTACAGCGACGGCGTCCACGCACCGTTCTGCAGCGGGATGAACAGGCCGAGGAGCATCTTGTTCTGCGCCGCCCGCTCGAAGGGCGTCAACCCGTCCGATGTGTCGTGCGGCTGTGCCGTGCTGAGTCGCGCCATTGCCCACCCCGTGTGTCGCGTCGTGCGTTGTCCGGTCCTCATCTTCCCACGGGCACGTGCGGATTCTGCACGGGGGCACCGCCGCGGGCGGCGAAAAGACGGAAGTTTTTTCCCGTCAGCCGCCGGCGGGATGGGAGCGGCGCAGCGCCTGCTTGTCCACCTTGCCGATCGGCAGGAGCGGCAGGTCGTCACGGGTCTCGAATGTCTTCGGCACCTTGTACCCCGCCAGCCTCTCCTTGCACCACGCGCGCAGCTCCTCGGGCCCGGCGCTCGCGCCCGGCTCGCACACCACGTACGCGGCACCGACCTCCGAGTACACCGGGTCCTTCACGCTGACGACGGCGGCGATGGCGACGGCGGGGTGCTCCTCCAGCACCATCTCGATCTCCCGCGGGTACACGTTGAGCCCGCCCGACTTGAACATCTCGGACTTGCGTCCGACGAGGCGCAGGTGCCCGCCGGGCAGGCGCACTGCGATGTCCCCCGTGCGCAGGAAGCCGTCGGGCGTGAGCGCGGCGGCGGTGGCAGCCGGGTTGTTGAGGTACCGCAGGAGCTTCGCCTCGTGGCGGTACCACACCTCCCCCTCCTCGCCGGGGGGCACCTCGTTGCCGTCGTCATCGGCAACGATCACGTCCGCGTCCGGGTTCGGCCTGCCCACCGTGGTCGCGAGCTCCTCCGCGGTGTCATCGGGGCCGCTGAACGTGGCGTTGCCGCACGTCTCGGTCATCCCGTAGATGGTGAAGAGCCGCACGCCGAGCTCCTGGTAGGTGCGAACGAACTCGAGCGGCATCGCCGCGCCGCCCCAGGCGACGATGCGCAGGCTGCTGAGGTCCGTGGTGGCGAAGTCAGGGTGCATGGCGACCAACTGCAGGACGGTGGGCACGTGCTGCAGGTTCGTGAGGCGCAGCTCCTCGACGAGCCGCAGCATCTCTGCGGGGTCGAACTTCTCGCTGTAGGCGACCATGCCGCCGCTGACGACCGTGCTGCCCTGCACGTCCACGATGCACCCCAGGTGGTTCGCCGGCAGGTTGCACATGACACGCGGCGTGGGCACGGCCATCTCCCTCGCGTCGCAGTGGGCGCCGTATGCGATCCCGTAGTGGGGGAGGACAGCCCCCTTCGGGGCACCGCTGGAACCCGACGTGTAGACGATGGTGCTCGGGTCCATCCTGTCGATCGCGGGAAGCGCCGTGACCGGGACGCCTGCGGCATGGGCGAGCAGGTCGCTCACGGGTGCGAGACAGCCTGACGCAGGTCCCTCGTCCAGCCGGTACGTGGCACGCACGGAGTCAACGGCCGACGCGAGCGCAGCGACGTCGTCTGCGTACCCGCGGCCGCCGAAGGACGCGAGCGAGAGGATTATCACAGGCCGCGAGTCACTGACCACGTGCATCTGCTCGCGCTGGGTGTAGTTCGGGTTGATGCCCACGTACACGGCGCCGGCCTTGTGGATGCCGGCGAGCGCCACGAGAAACTCGGGCCGCGACGTGGTGAGCACGGCGACAACGTCTCCCTTGCGCACGCCCCAGCCCACGAGCGCGCGGGCGAAGGCGTCGACACTGACTGCCACCTGCCCGTACGTGCGCGTCTCGCCGCCGAACCATGTGGCCGGTGCATCCGGGGTTTCGCGGGCCCAGTGGTCGATCGCGTCGAAGAACCTGTCGAAGAGCAAAGGAAGAAACTTTCGCGTGTCCGTGCGGACGGTCCCGCACGGGGAAATTATGCTCGCCGAAGGGGGGTCGCACGTCAATGAGCAACATCGCATTCGGCATGAGCGGGAAGATGCGCCCGCAGATCAGGCCCGCGGACGCGCACGGTCACGTGGGGGAAATTCTTTTCGTCACCGACTGGCTGGCACTGCCCGAGTCCAGGGTGATGAAGTTCCGCGTGGGCACCTTCGCGAACGAGGACGACTCCGACATGGAGCAGTGCCTCACCAACCCTGTCGGCCACGAGAACATCGACGGCTTCATGCTCGTCTCGCTGCTCCTGCCGGCGCACTTCAACAACAACCCGATCGGCGAGCCGGGCTCGTTCGGCCTGAACTACGCAATGGAGAACGTTCGCTTCCCCGCGCCTGCCTTCATCGACGACAGGGTCCGCGTGGTGTGCACGCTCACCGACGTGAAGGATCACCCGAAGGGTGTCCTCGTCACCACCCACAACGTGGTGGAGCTGGAGAGTTCCGAGCGGCCGTGCCTGGTGGCTGACTGGACCGTGCTCCTGCGCCGCGTCGACGACCTCGGTTGAGCAGGTCGCCCGTGGAGAACAGGTGGAGCAGCAGTGCCGGCAGGCGCACGGTGCACCCGCG
>CAYXRQ010000013.1:0-13414 GCA_964466765.1 uncultured Bifidobacterium sp.
CGAAGCCCGGGTACATCTGGGTGTACTCGTAGGTCTCGCCGGCGATCGACGCCTTGAAGTTGGCCTCGGTCTCGCCGATGGGCTCGCCGCTGGCGGGGTCGCCGACCTCAGCGAGGTACTCGAGGTGACCGTGCGCGTGGCCCGTCTCGCCTTCGGCGACCGAGCGGAACAGTGCGGCTGCGTCGGGGTAGCCCTCGACATCTGCCTTTTGTGCGAACCAGAGGTAGCGGCGGTTGGCCTGGCTCTCGCCAGCAAACGCCTCCAGCAGGTTCTCGTGGGTCTTGGTGCCCTTGAGGCTTGGCATGACCGGATCCTTCTTTCGTGGGTGGGTTGTGGTTGG
Source organism: uncultured Bifidobacterium sp. (assembly GCA_964466765.1). GTDB lineage: Bacteria > Actinomycetota > Acidimicrobiia > Acidimicrobiales > Ilumatobacteraceae > UBA2093. The sequence goes on from CAYXRQ010000013.1 coordinate 341, forward strand.
TGTTCGCTGCTGTGGTCGACTACCGGGCGGCCCCGGAGCATTCGGCGCACAGGCCGCGGTACACGATGTGGGCATCGGTGACCGCGAATCCATGGAGGCCGGCAAGCTCGGGGGTGCGCTTGACGTAGACATCGTGCACCGCACCGCATTCGTCACAGACAGCATGGTGATGATCCGAGACATTCGGATCGAACCTCTGCGAGCCCGTGCCCAACTCGATCGACTGGATCTCTCCCATCTGGGCGAGCTCCGTCAACGTCTGGTACACGGTGCGCAGCGAGATCCCGGGCATCTGCCCGGAAGCCACGCTGAACAACGAGTCCGCGGTGGGATGGGTGCTGTTGTTGTGCAACAAACGGAACAACAACTGGCGCTGCGGCGTCACCTTCAGGCCAGCGGCGCGGAATGCGGCGGTGAGCTCCTCGGGTGAACGCATGTGGAGAGATTATCGCAATGATTGCTAGTTCGCACGTATTGAGAAGAAATAACGGTTGCTGTGACAACTGTCCCTCATCGGCACGGCACATAGGCTCGCTGCGATGGCTTCCCCTGCACAACACCCATTCGACCGTTCTGATTCCCTGCGACGGCTGGCCGGCGGACAGTTCGACATCCTGGTCGTCGGGGGCGGCATCACGGGGGTGGGCGTGGCCCTCGATGCGGCGAGCCGGGGCTTCGCCACCGCGCTCGTGGAGAGGGATGACTTCGCCTCCGGGACGTCCTCCAAGTCCTCGAAACTGATCCACGGCGGGCTCCGCTACCTGCAGCAAGGGGACGTGCGCCTCGTCTACGAGGCTCTCCACGAGCGCAAGCGGCTGCGCAAGAATGCCCCGCACCTCGTGAAGGTCCTCCCCTTCATGATCCCGATCCTCACGAAGGACGGCGTGGTCTCGCGCAAGATCGCGCGTGCGCTCGGCTCGGCGATGTGGATGTACGACCTCACTGGCGGCTGGAGGATCGGGAAGATCCACCGTCGCCTGAGGGCGAAGTCGGCGATCAAGCACCTCCCCACGATGGACGCACGCCGGCTCGCGAGCGCGTACCTCTACTACGACGCGGAAGCCGACGACGCCCGGCTCTGCCTCACCGTGGCGCGCACCGCCGCCGACCATGGTGCCGTCGTCGCCAACCGGTGCGCCGTCACTGCCATCGAGCAGCAGGGCGAAGGACACCTGGTCAGGATGCGCGACACCGTGACGGGCGACGAGCTCACCGCGACCGCACGCGTGGTGGTGAACGCTTCGGGCGTGTGGGCCGACGACGTGCGTGCGCTCGACGAGAACACCCACCCCGACACCATCCGGCCGGCCAAGGGTGTCCACCTCACCGTGCCGTGGGAGAAGGTGCGCAACGACATCGCGGTCGTGATCCCGGTCCCGAAGGACCGCCGCAGCCTCTTCGTGGTGCCGTGGATCGCGAATGGCGACGGCACCTACCGCTTCACGTACATCGGCACGGCCGACACCGACTACAAGGGCCCGGTCGACGACCCGCAGTGCACCAAGGAGGACATCGACTACGTGCTGAACGCACTCAACGCGAGCGTCACCACGGGTGTCACCGTGGACGACGTCACCGGCGTGTGGTCCGGGCTGCGCCCGTTGGTGAAGACCGACGACACGTCCGCCAAGGCAGGTCGCACCGCGGACCTCAGCCGCCGCCACAAGGTCTCGACGTCATCCACGGGCGTCGTCACGGTCACGGGCGGCAAGCTCACGACGTACCGCGAGATGGCGCAGGACGCAGTCGACGCCGCGCAGGAACTGCTCGGGCGCAGCGCGCGGTGCCGCACGAAGAATCTCCCCCTGCGCGGCGCCGAGGGGAAGCGCACATCATCGACTCCGCTCGATGCGCACCTCGACGGCCGGTACGGCTCCGACGCACCGCTCGTGCGCGCCCTCATCGAGAAGGACGCCTCGCTCGGCGCGGAGCTCGTGCCCGGCCTTCCCTACCTGAGGGCCGAGGCCGTCCATGCGGTCACCCACGAGATGGCGGTCAGCCTGGACGACATCCTGACCAGGCGCACACGCTCGCGCCTGCTCGACCGCCGCGCAGCCCGTGCCGCCGCACCGGCCGTGTGCGATCTTGTCGCGCCGTTCCTCGGGTGGGATGCCGCCGAGAAGAGCAGGCAACTCGCCGGGTTCGTCGACGAGTGCGCGCGCGAGGACGCAGCCGGCCTCGTCACGGAGGCCGAGTTCATAGCAGGGAGCCCCAGATGACCATCCACACTTTCGGCACGGCGGCCACGCCGCCCATCGAGTTCGGCACGGATCCCTCGTCCGTCCGGGCGCACCTGCCCGCGGTCGCCCCGGTCGCCGAGGAGCACGTCTCGGCACTCGCGCGCATCTGCCCCACGGACTCCTCGCACGCAGACCGGGCCGAGCACGGCAGGGACTGGTGGCCGCTCGCGATGAGGTGGGCCCTTGCCGGCGAGACTCCGCAGCTGCCCGGGGCCGTCTGCCGGCCCCGCGACACCGCCGAGGTCTCGGCTGTCCTCGCGTACTGCAACGACAAGCGCATCGCCGTCACGGCGAGCGGCGGGCGCAGCGGCGTCTGCGGCGCGGCGATCCCGTTGAACGGGGGCATCGCGCTCGACATGACGTCGATGCAGGGCGTCGACAGCGTCGACACGGTGTCCGGCATCGTCTGCGCGCTCGCGGGCACGTTCGGCCCGGACCTCGAGGACGCGGCGCGCGCGCACGGCCTGACCGTCGGCCACTACCCGCAGTCCGTCGCCATCAGCACTGTCGGCGGTTGGGTGGCCTGCCGCGGCGCCGGCCAGTACTCGACGCGCTACGGGAAGATCGAGGACATGGTGCACGCGCTCGAGGTCGTCATGGCCGACGGGACCGTGGTCCGCACCGGAGGCGCACCTGCCGGCGCGGTCGGACCCGACCTGACGCAGCTGATCCTCGGGAGCGAGGGCACGCTCGGCGTCGTGACCCGCGTGTGGCTGAGGGCCCATCCCCTCCCGGAGGTGGAGCGCCGCGCCGCGTACTCGTTCGCCAGCCTCTCGGACGGGTTCGAGGCCTGCCGCCGCGCGATCCGCAACGGGGCGAACCCCGCGGTCCTTCGACTGTACGACGGCGCGGAGAGCAAGAGGTCGCACGGCGGCGACGGCACGGAGGCGGTCGTCCTCGTGCTCGACGAGGGGACAGAGAGCATCGTCGACGCGGCAATGTCCGTCACCCACGACGCGTGCATGTCGATGGGCGCGCGCGTCGTCGACACCGATCTCGTGGAGAAGTGGATGCACCACCGCAACGACACGAGCGCGCTGCAGGCCCTCACCCGCAAGGGCTACGTGGTGGACACCATGGAGGTCGCGGCGAACTGGGCGCTGCTCGACGACGTCGTCGAGCAGGTGGAGACCGCGATGCTCGCGGTGCCCCACGCCCGCGCGGCCACGTGCCACCTCTCGCACAGCTACATCGAGGGTGCATGTGTCTACTTCACCTTCGCGGCGAACCCCCCGGAGGACGAGTTCGAGCAGACGTACCGGGCACTGTGGTCCGCCGGCCAGACGGCGGCGATCGCGGCCGGAGCGAACCTTTCCCACCACCACGGCGTCGGCCACAGCCGCGCGCCGTTCATGCGGCAGGCCCTCGGCAACGGGCTGGACGTCCTCGCGGCGGTGAAGAAGGCGCTCGACCCCAACGGCATCCTGAACCCGGGGAAGCTCGGCCTGTGAGGACGCTCGTCATCGACGTCGGCACGAGCGGGCTGCGCGCCGCCGTCGTCAATGACGACACCACGGTCACGGACCTCCACCACGAGGAGTTCGCACCGTCCACCCCGGCACCGGGACTCGTCGAGTTCGACGCGGAGGCGATGCACGCGGCCGTGCTGCGTGTCGCTGCTGCCGCCATGGGCGGCCGGCCCGTGGACGCCGTCGGCATCACCAACCAGCGCGCGTCGACCGTGGGCTGGCGTCGCTCCACCGGGCGGCCGATCGGCCCGGCCATCGGTTGGCAGGACCTGCGCACCGTCGGTGACTGCATCATGGCCAGGGTCAACCACGGTCTCGCGCTCGCGCCGAACCAGAGCGCCACGAAGATCGCCTGGATGCTCGCGAACCACCTCCCCGACGGTGCCGCGCGCGACGATGACGACATCCTCTTCGGCACCGTCGACACGTGGCTGGCGTGGAAGCTCTCCGGCGGCACCGCCCACGTCACGGACAGCACGAACGCGGCAGTCACAGGACTGACTGTCGCCTCCGGCGCGCAGTGGAACCCTGCCGTGCTCGCCGCACTCGGCCTTCACGCCCACCAGTTGCCATCGATCGTCCCGACGTCCGGACGCATCGCCGAGGCCACCGCGCTGCCCGGTGCACCGCCGGTCACGGCCCTCGTCGGCGACCAGCAGGCCTCACTCGTGGGCCAGGGATGCATCACGCCCGGGAAGGCGAAGATCACGTTCGGCACGGGCGGGATGCTCGACATGTACGTCGGCCGATCGGCGCCGGAGTCGGCCCGGCGCACCGCGGGCGGCACCTTCCCCATCGTGGCGTTCAGCGACGCGGAGACCACCCACTTCGGCGTCGAGGCGATCATGCTGTCGGCAGGCACGAACGTGGAGTGGCTGCGTGACGACATGGGCCTCATCTCGTCGGCCGCCGAGTCCGATGCCGTCGCGGCGTCGGTCCGGTCGACCGACGGCGTCGCCTTCGTCCCCGCACTCCTCGGCCTCGGCACGCCGCACTGGGACTACGGCGCGCGCGGCGCGCTGTTCGGCATCACGCGCGGCACCACGAGGGCGCACGTCGTGCGTGCGGTCCTCGAGGGGATCGCGCACAGGGGCGTGGACCTCGTCGACGCCGCCGAGACGGACACGGGCATCGAGGTGCGCGAGCTCCACATCGACGGCGGGATGAGCCGCAACGCCACCTTCGTCCAGGCCCTGGCCGACGCCGCGGGGCGCCCCGTCACCGTGTCACCCGTCACGGAGGCAACGACACTCGGCGCAGGGTTGCTCGCCGGCACGGCCGCGGGCCAATGGCCGACCCTGGCCGATGCGTGCGCCCGCACAGGGGGTTTCCGCACGGTCCACCCTTTGGGAGAGCCCGGCCTCTCGCGACAACAATGGGGCGAGGCAGTCTCACGGGCGCGGGGCTGGATACCCGACCTGTCGGCACTGGACTTCTAGTGTTGGCACGCGGAGCCGCCCGGCCCGCAGGGCCGGCCCGGTACATCATGACCGCGCACCGCACCGCCAACGACCAGACCACCGACACAGACAAAGGAAGCCCCCGAGTGGACACACAAGCTCCTGACACCGCATCCACCGAGCCGCGCAGCCGCCGCGCACTGTTCGCATCGCTCCTCGCCGCGGGGGCCGCCGCCTCTGTCCCGCTCCTCGCGGGCCGCGCATCCGCCGCCGAGGACTCCGCCACCACGACCACTGCCCCGCCCGACCGTGCGGCATCCGACGTGTCGATCATCAACGCGCTGATCGAGCGCGAGGCCTCGATGGTCGCCACCTACAAGGCAGCCGTCGGTTCGGTGTCCGGCGACGACCAAGCGGCCCTCCTCACCATCCACGCGCACCACATCGCGTACGTGGAGTCGCTCTCCGCGTACCTCGGCACCGAGGCCGGCACGCCGTCCGGCGCGCCGCTCGCGCTGACCACCTCCGGCGGGTACAGCGCGATTGCCGCCCAGCTGGCCGCCCACGAGGGGACCACTGCGGAGGCCCACATCGCGGCACTCGGCAAGATCCAGGGGATCGACGCGGCGGCGCTCGTCGCATCGATCATCACCGTCGTCGCCCGCCACCGCGCGGCGCTGCTCGTCTCGAGCGGTGCCGACGCCGCAGCCCTCTAGACCCCGCCAGCACCGAAGGAACCGATCACCGTGAACACACAGAAGATCAGCCGCCGCAGCCTCATCACCCAGGGCGGGGCACTCGCCGCCGCGGGCGTCGTTCTCGCCGCGTGCGGGAGCGAACCGACCGGGCTGTCCCGCGTCGGACTCTCCCCCAGCACCACGGCACTGCCCGAGGCGCACGTGAGCGACGTCGTCCTGCTCCGCACCGCGCAGTCAGTCGAGAACCTCGCCGTCACGGCGCTCTCCGACCCCGCGATGTCGAAGGGCAACTCGGCCACCAAGGCGGCCATCGCCGTGTTCCTGGAGGGCCACAGGGCCAACGCCGCCGCCATCGCCCCGCTCGTCGCCGCCCGTGGTGGTGCCGCGTTCGGCGAGCCCAACACGCGGATGATGAAGAACTACGTGACCGGCGCGCTCACGCTGATTGCGGAGAGCGACCAGGCAGAGGCGGATGTCGTCGCGTTCGCGCACGCGATCGAGGGCGTCGTCGCGGCCACCTACCAGGCGTTCGTGGCGTGGACCAACGAGCCGGCACTGCGCGGGGCGATGATGACGCTTGCCGTCAAGCCGTCGGAATACGCAGTGGTCCTCGCCCAGATGGTGAACCCCGGCACGAAGGGCATCTCGCCCGCTCTCGACGAGGCGGGCAACCCTGTCGTGTCGGCTCTGCCCTCCAAGTACGGCAGCCTCGGATCGTTCGATGCCACCATCGGCAAGAAGAACGATGCCGGTGCGCGGGCACTCGTCTCCATGGAGACCCCCAGCCTGAACAGCCTCGAGTACTGACCCGCACGCCGGGTACGTATCTCTCTCGCCTTCCGGCGGGCGCCTCCGTACACTCGTCTGTGACGGTGAGTCATTCGGGTGACCGCAGTGCAGAGATGCATTGAGGAAAGTCGGGACTTCACAGGGCACAGTGCTGGCGAGAGCCAGGTCGGGGCGACCTGACGGACAGTGCAACAGAGAGCAGACCGCCGATGGACGGAGACGTCACAGGCAAGGGTGAAACGGTGCGGTAAGAGCGCACCAGCACCGGCAGCGATGCCGGTGGCTAGGTAAACCCCACTGGAAGCAAGGCCAAGCAGGGGGTGGGCTGCCCGCCCGCCGTACGGCAACCCCCGGGTAGGCCGCAGAGATGGATGGTCACCACCCACCTCGTGGGCACAGAATCCCGCTTACAGAATGGCTCACCGTCACTTGTCGAGGCCGCCGAGGTGGGCGGTCTCGTTGAAGGTGACGAGAGCAGGCCCGGCCGGCCCGAACGCGACGGTGCAGATCGAAGCCCGGTCGAGGGACATCCGCCACGTCATCTCGGGGCCCGCGCCGAGCGCCCACGTGACGGCACTCTTGATCGGCGACACGTGCGACACGACGATGATGTCCCCGTCGCGCGCCGCCTCCGACAGTTCCAGCAGGGCCGGGCGCACCCGTGCGTCGAGCTCAAGAAGGGACTCACCTCCCGGCGGCCGGAACGCAGGGTCAGCGCGCCACGCGCTCCACTCCCCGCGCGGCACCTCGGCCATCGCCAGACCGTCCCAGTCGCCGTAGTCGAGCTCCACGAATCGCTCGTCGATCTCCGGCTCGCCCGCGACCGCCCGTGCCGTCTCGACGGCCCGCAGCAGGGGGCTGCTGATGACCCGCGCGCCGGGGAAACGCGCACGCAGGTGCTCGCCGGCCGCGTGCGCCTGGAGGACACCCGTCCGGTCGAGAGGCACGTCGACGCGGCCCTGCAGGCGCCCGCCCGCGTTCACCTCGGTGCGTCCGTGTCGGAGCAGGATCAGCACGTGCCCGCCCCGTTCCCGTCCGCGGGCCGCACCGCAACGAGGCGGCCCGTGCGCCACAGACGGCGGCGGGCGGCAGGGTCGGATAGGCCGTGCGTGCGCCACATCCACCAGACGGCAGCCGCCCCGAGCAGTTCGAGCAGCACGTTCGTGCCCATCCGGTCGAGCGACGGGAGCGGCTCGCCCCCGAAGGAGAGCCCGCCGAAGGGCCACCAGAACACCGTGGTCAGGGCGAACGCACCGTCGAAGATGAGGTGCATGAACATCCCGATCGGGACAGCGAGCGCGTGCCTGCGCGCCTCACGACGCCCGCGCGTGGCGACCATCACCACGGCGAGGGCGACGACGGCGGCGGTGACGGAGTGCATCACCCATGCGCCGCCGGTGACGACGTCGACGGCGTCCGGCAACAGGGCCCCGGCAGCGAGCAGGCGGTAGTCGAACCTCTCGTCACGGAAGACGAACCACACCGCGACCCATGCGGTGCCGACGAACCAGAGGAGCACGCGGTCAGCCTACGGAACCACGGTCGTGCGCACGGATGCGGGCACACCCGTCGCGCAGTCGTAGACGAGGAACCGTTGCGGGTCGACGCCGACGACCGGCGTCAACGGGTTCGTGTCCGTGGGGGCAATGGTCGTGCCGGGGTAGACCACGCTCACGACCGGCCCCTTGTACGCGGTCGTGGGCGTGACCGGCACGGCACCGGGGACGGTCGCGGGCGGGACCGACGGCGCGGGCGGGACCGTGGCCGACGGGACCGACGTGGCCGGCACCACCGTGCTCACCGCACCAGTCAGGGTGCGCGGCAGCTTGCCGGACACCACCTCGGCGATGCAGTCGAGACCGGGGAGGTACAGCCGCATCTGGTTGCGGACGGGCGGCACGGGGGCGTCCCAGTCCACCACCGGCAATGCCTCGTGGGCCGCGTCCATGTACGCCTTCCAGATCCGCGCCGGGTAGGTGGCGCCCTGGACGCGGGGCACGCCGTCAGCCTTGAACTCGGGGATGTTCACCATCGGCGTGTAGCCCTTGGGGTCACCCACCCACACCGCCGTCGTCAGTTGCTTCGTGAAGCCGACGAACCATGCGTTCGTGTTCTCGTCCTGGGTGCCCGTCTTCCCAGCGGACGGCCTGTCGCCCTCGAGCGGCGTGCGCCGCGCGGTGCCGCGGATCAATGTCTGCTTCAGGATGGCCACCTCCTTGTCGGCGACCTCCTTGCTGATGACCTGCACCCCGTTCAGCGCGTGCTGGAAGAGGACGCGCCCCGTCCCGTCCTCGATCTTCTCGATGAAGAAGGGCTCGTGGTGCATGCCGCCGTTCGCGATCGTCTGCGCCCCCGACGCCATGTCGAACGCGCTCAGTTCGTTCGCGCCGGTGGAGAAGCTGGCGTACGGCCAGATCTTGTACGTGTCCGGGCGCAGGTAGGCGGACGAGGCCAGCTTGTAGAGGGTGTTCGGCAGCCTGTTCAACCCCACGATCTGGGCGAGGCGCGCGTACGCGCAGTTGATCGAGAGCCACGTCTGCTCCTCCAGGGTGGTGAGCGGCTTGCTCACCCCCTTCGTGATCCTGAACGGCTCCTCCGGCTTCCCCGGGTTCGGCAACGTGCACGGGAGCGTCCCGTCGATGAGGTCGGTCCCCTCCACCCCGGCCTCGAGCGCAGCGGTGAGCACGAACATCTTGATGCTGGAGCCCGTCTGCCGGCGGCGCAGGGCGAGGTTCACCTCGCTGCGCCCGGGGGCGAAGCCCGGGCCGCCGACGAGCGCGCGCACCGCGCCGGTGGCCGTGTCGAGCGAGACCACGGCCGACTGGATGCCCGTCTTGTTCGCGGGGAGCTTCTCGAGCGCGGCCTTCTCCGCCTTCTTCTGGTCATCCGCGTCGATTGTCGTCGTGATGGTGAGGCCGCCGCGGTACAGGGCGGCGTAGCGGTCCGCGTAGGTCGCGCCGAGCACCGTGCTCTTGTTCAGCAGGTAATCACGGATCATCTCGCTGATGTAGGTGCGCGAGGTGGACTGACGGGAGACGGCACTCGCCTTCTCGGGGATCGGGAACCCGGCGAGTGTCGTGTCCGCCTCTGCGCGGGTCATCAGCGACGTCTCGACGAGCCGCTCGAGCACCTGTGCGAACCTCCTCCGCGCCTGCTCCGGCCGGCGGATCGGGTCGTAGGTCGACGGCGCACGGACCAGCCCGGCGAGGAACCCGGCCTGCGCGAGCGTGAGGTCCGCGACCCTGGTGCCGAAGTACGTCTCCGCCGCCGCCTGGATGCCGTACGCGTTGTTGCCGAAGAACACCGTGTTGAGGTAGCGCTCGACGATCTTCTCCTTCGGCACGGACTTCTCGAGCATCGCCGCGTAGCGCGCCTGGAGGATCTTGTACCGGCCGTCCCGCGGCAGGCCCGCCAGGAACTCGTTCTTCACGACCTGCTGGGTGATCGTGGATGCGCCCTGGCGCGCGGTGGTGTACTGGAAGTTGGCGAGCGCAGCGCGCACGAGCGCGCGCAGGTTGACGCCCTTGTGCCTCTCGAATCCCTGGTCCTCGACGGCGAGGACCGCGGCGATGACATGATCCGGCACCGCCTCGATCGCGAGTGGCTGGCTGTTCTCGAACTCGAAGACTCCGATCTGGGTGCCGGAGACGTCCATGATCCTGCTGCGCGTCGCCAGGCCGCTGAACGCCCCGGGCAGGCGTACCGGCACCTCCTCGTGGGCATGCAGGACACCCCATGCATGGGGCGCCGCGCCGACCACCGCGGCGCTCACGAGGAGCGCTCCTGCCGTGACGGCTACGGCCATCCGGGCGGTCCATGATGCGGGGTTCCTCACAGCACGACCACGGTACTTGCGGGCCGCGTGCACACGTGCGCACCCCTCTTGCGTGCGCGGCAGTCTTCACGACTACCCTCCACGCATGAGCGTTTTCCCCCATCGTGGCTTCCGTTTCGGTGTCCAGGCCTCCCGGGCCGCGTCGGCGCGCGAGTGGGCAGACCTCGCGCGGAGGGCGGAGGCGAACGGGTACGACGTTCTCACCATGCCGGACCACTTCACTGACCAGCTCGCGCCCGTGCCGGCCCTCATGGCCGCGGCTGACGCAACGACCGACCTGCGCGTCGGCGCCCTCGTGTTCGACAACGACTACAAGCACCCCGTCGTGCTCGCGAAGGAACTGGCCACGATCGACCTGCTCTCGGACGGACGGCTGGAGATCGGACTCGGCGCGGGCTGGATGATCAGCGACTACGAGGAGGCGGGCATCCCGTACGACTCCCCGAAGGTGCGCATCGACCGTTTCGTGGAGGGACTGCGGGTCATCAAGGGGACCATGGCAGAGGGGCGTTTCTCGTTCACTGGCGAGCACTACAGGGTCACTGACTACGACGGCCTGCCGAAGCCGGTGCAGCGCCCGTGCCCGCCGGTCCTCATCGGCGGGGGCGGCAAGCGCGTGCTCTCGATCGCCGCGCGTGAGGCCGACATCGTGGGCATCAACGGCACCCTCACCGCAGGGGTCATCGGGGTCGAGGCAGTGAGCACCATGACCGCCGCCGAGGTCGACAAGAAGGTCGCCATCGTCGCGGAGGCCGGCGCCCACCGGTTGGCCGACATCGAGATGAACATCCGCACGTTCTTCGTGAAGGTCACGGACGACCGCCGCGGCACCGTCGATGCCATCGCGGGCATGTTCGGCATCCCCGCAGAGTTCGTGGAGGAGTCCCCGTTCGCCCTCATCGGCAGCGTCGACTCGGTCATCGAGACGATCCTTGCGGCACGCGAGCGCTGGGGCTTCAGCTACTTCATCGTCGGCGGCGAGAACATCGAGGAGATCGCGCCCGTCGTCGCCGCCCTGAAGGGCAAGTGACCCGGGTCAGAAGAGCCCCGTCACGCGGCCGTTCTCGTCCAGGTCGATGCGGTGCGCCGCGGGGTGAGCCCCGAGTCCCGGCATCGTGCGCATGTCACCGCAGATCGGGTAGACGAACCCCGCGCCCACCGATGCGCGCACCTCGCGCACCTTCAGCACGTGCCCGGTGGGGGCACCTTTCAGCGACGGATCACCGCTGATGCTGAGGTGCGTCTTTGCGATGCACACCGGCAGTCGCCCGAATCCGTTCCGCTCGTAGCGGTCCATCTGCGCTCGTGCCTCGTCGGTGTACTCCACGGCCGCCGCCCCGTAGATCCGGGTCGCGACCGTCTCGATCTTCTCGGGAAGCGTGGCCTCGTCGGGGTACAGGAAACGGAAGTCGGAGGGCTCGTCGCACGCCGTGACCACCTCGCGCGCGAGGTCGACCGCGCCGGCTCCGCCGTCCGCGAAGTGGGTGCACTCCGCGACGCGGGCACCCAGCGAGAGCGCAATCTCCTTGATGGCGTCGATTTCGCTCCGGTGATCAGTGGGAAAGACGTTGATTGCGACCACCGGCGAGACGCCGTGCACCTTGACGTTCTCGATCTGCTTGGCCAGGTTCGCGGCACCTGCCCGCACGTCAGCGGGGTTCTCCTCGAGCAGTTCCGCCGGCAGCGGCTTCCCGGCGACGATCCTGAAACGGCCGGAGTGCGCCTTGAGCGCGCGCACTGTGGTGACGAGCACCGCGGCATCGGGACGAAGCCCCGACACGCGGCACTTGATGTTGAAGAACCTCTCTGCACCCATGTCCGCGCCGAATCCTGCCTCCGTGATCAGGTACTCCGCGTGGCGGATGCCGAGCAGGTCGGCGATCACGGATGAATTGCCCGTCGCGATGTTCCCGAAGGGTCCCGCATGGATGAGTGCCGGGGTGTTCTCGAGCGTCTGCATGAGGTTCGGCCTGAGGGCATCCTTCAGCAGCACCGCCATTGCACCGGCCGCTCCGATCTGTTCTGCCGTCACTGCGGCGTCACCTGCGGTGTACCCGACGACGATCCTGCCGAGGCGCGCCCGCATGTCCGCGAGCGATGTCGACAGGGCGAGGATGGCCATGACCTCTGACGCGGCGGTGATGTCGAAGCCGGTCTCCCTCGTGACACCGTCCTCCTTGCCTCCCTGCCCGATCGTCACGTTCCGCAGCGACCTGTCGTTCACGTCGAGGACGCGGCGCCACGTGATCTTGCCCAGGTCGAGCCCGCGCTCGTTGCCGTGGTGCAGGTGGTTGTCGAGAATCGCCGCGCACATGTTGTGGGCCGCGGTCACCGCGTGGAAGTCGCCGGTGAGGTGGAGGTTGAGCAGCTCCATCGGGACCACTTGGCTGAAGCCTCCCCCGGCGGCGCCGCCCTTGATCCCGAAGGTGGGCCCGAGCGACGGCTGACGGAGCGCGAGCAGTCCCTTCCTCCCGATCCTCCCCATCGCCTGGGCCAGGCCGACTGACGTCGTGGTCTTGCCCTCGCCCAGCGGGGTCGGGGTCACGGCCGTGACGACCACGTACTTTGCTCTTGGGTTGCCCTCCGCTGCACCGATGGCGGCGAGGTCGATCTTGGCGACGTGCGGACCGTGCGTCTCCACGT
>CAYXRQ010000014.1:0-13099 GCA_964466765.1 uncultured Bifidobacterium sp.
AACCGGCACCGAAGTCCCGGGGCAAGGTGGCGCCCCCGAAGCCGAAGGCAAGCACGGCGCCTGCTGCGAAGCCGCGGGAAGCGACGGGAAGGAAGGCTGCGGCCAAGCGGCCTGCCGCCACCGCGAGCCGCCCGCGAGCGAAGAAGGCCTGACCATGGCGGTGCAGAGGCCCGCGAGCGGCTCTGTGCCCGTCACGCCCGGTTCGTACCAGTTCAAGGACGAGCACGGGCGTGTGATCTACGTCGGCAAGGCGTCCAACCTGCGGGCACGGCTGTCCAACTATTTCCAGGACCCGGCAGTCCTCCACCCCCGTACTGCCGCGATGGTGGCCGCTGCCCACTCCGTGGAGTGGATCGAAGTGCGCAATGAAGTCGAGGCGCTGATGCTCGAGTACAGCCTCATCAAGCAGCACCGGCCACGGTTCAACGTGAGGCTCCGTGACGACAAGAGCTACCCGTTCCTCGCCATCACCGTCGATGAGGACTGGCCGAGAGCGGTCGTCATGCGCGGAACCAAGCGCAAGGGGACGCGGTACTTTGGGCCGTTCGCGCACGCCTACGCGATCCGCGAGACGCTCGACCTGTTGCTGCGGACGTTCCCTGTGCGCACGTGCAGCCAGGGAAAGTTCAACCAGCACGCCCGTCTCGGACGACCGTGCCTGCTGTTCCACATCGAGAAGTGCGCCGGACCGTGCGTCGGCGAGGTGGACAAGGAGGCCTACTCCGGGTACGTGGAGGGCATGAGTGCGTTCCTGGACGGGCGCACCGATGCGGTGGTCGACCGCCTGGAGGGCGAGATGCTCGCGGCATCGCAGGACCTCAACTTCGAGGCTGCCGCCCGCCTGCGGGACCGACTGGCCAGCGTGCAGCGCGCAGTCGAGAAGCAGCAGATGGTGGGGGAGAAGGACGAGGACCTCGACGTCATCGGCATCGCCGACGACGAACTGGAGGCCTCCGTGCAGGTGTTCTTCGTTCGCAACGGCAGGGTCGTGGGCAGGAAGGGGTTCATCGTCGACAAGGTGGAGGACCTCAGCGCCGGCGGGCTGGTCGACCGCATCCTCGAGGAGCTCTACGGCGATGCGCCGCCACTGGGGATACCGCGCACAGTCCTTGTGCCCGTGCTCCCGAGCGACCCGGCGCTGTTCTCTGAGTGGCTGACGTTCTCGCGCGGCACACAGGTGCAGGTGAGGGTCCCACAGCGGGGCGACAAGCGCGAACTGGCCGAGACCGTGACCCACAACGCGCGTGAGGAGTTCATGAGGAGCCGCATGCGCAGGGCGGCCGACCACAACACGCGCAGCCGCGCGCTGACGGAGATACAGGACCTCCTCGGCCTGCCTGAGGCACCCCTGCGCATCGAGTGCTACGACATGGCCCATCTCCAGGGGACTGACTACGTGGGCTCGATGGTCGTGCTGGAGGACGGGCTGCCGAGCAAGCGCGAGTACAGGCGCTTCAAGGTGGGTGTGCCCGGCAACGACGACTACGCCGCGATGCGGGAGGTCCTCACGCGGAGGCTGTCTGCCTACGTCGAGGAGCGTGACAAGCCAGTCACCGAGCGCGGCGAGAAACCCGGGAAGTTCGCCTACCCGCCGCAGCTGCTCCTGGTCGACGGCGGCAAGGGCCAACTGGCGGTGGCGGAACAGGTCGTTCGCGATCTCGGCCTGGAGGACGAGATCCCGGTCGCCTCGCTCGCGAAGCGGTTCGAGGAGGTGTATGTGCCCGGCAGGCAGGCTCCGGTGCGCATCCCGCGAGGCAGCGAGGCCCTCTTCATGCTGCAGCGGATCCGTGACGAGGCGCACCGCTTCGCCAACACGTTCCACCGCGAGCTCCGCGGGAAGAGGATGGTGTCATCCTCGCTCGACGGGATCCCCGGGCTCGGCGAGACGCGGGCAAAACGACTGGTGAAGGAGATGGGCGGCGTGAACGCCGTCAAGAAGGCATCCAGGGAGGATCTCGCATTGCTCTCGTGGCTTCCTGCGGCCGTTGCCGATGCCGTCCACGCGCGGTTCCACCCTGCAGCAGCGGGCACTCAGCCCGGCACTCCCGTAGATTCACCGCATGACCTCTGATTCCCTGTGGGACAGGCATGCGCAGTGGTGGATCGACGGATTCACCGGTGGTGCCGACCCCGAGTACGAGGAGCAGATCATCCCGCTCGCAGTAGAGGAACTGGGCGGCGCTGGGCGCGTGCTCGACGTGGGTTGCGGCGACGGCCAGATCGCCAGAGCGCTCGCCGTGACCGGTTGCACCGTGACGGGAATCGACCCGACGCGCCGCAACCTGGAGGTCGCACGGGAGAGGGCCGGCGGCCCGGACTACGTCGAGGGTTCGGCGACCGACCTGCCGTTTGACGATGCCTACTTCGATGCAGTGGTCGCGTGTCTCGTCTTCGAGCACATCGACGACGTGGATGCGGCCATCGCGGAGGTGTCCCGGGTGCTGCGTCCCGGCGGGCGGTTCGCGTTCTTCCTGAACCATCCGTTGCTGCAGACCCCGGGCAGCGGGTGGATAGACGACCACATGCTGGAGCCCCCGGAGCAGTACTGGAGGATCGGCCCGTACCTGGTGGAGACCGAGAGCATCGAGGAGGTGGAACTGGGAGTCCACATCCGTTTCCTCCACAGGCCGCTCTCGCGGTACGTCAACACGATGATCTCCCACGGGTTGAGCGTGCAGCGCATGCTGGAGCCGGAACCGCCCGCCGGGTTCCTGCAGCGGGCACCCGAGTACCCCCTCGCAAGGACCGTGCCACGGCTGCTGTACATGCGCGCCGTGAAGAGCTGACCTTCGTTAGTCTCGGCGTCAATGGCCGACATCCTCGTCATCACTGGGCTCTCGGGGGCGGGACGGTCGCAGGCGGCTGACGATCTCGAGGATCTCGGTTGGTTCGTCGTGGACAACCTTCCCGTGGCGCTCCTCGACAAGGTCGTGGAACTGTCCGGCGAGGCCGGTGGCGAGATCGAGAAGCTCTGTCTGGTCGTCGGGAACGCGCGCCACCAGGCGGGCATCCTCGGGGCCTCGGTCAACCTGAGGGCCCAGGGCCACCGCGTGCGGATCATGTTCCTCGATGCATCGACGCGCGAGCTCGTGCGCCGGTACGAGGAGACCCGCCGCAAGCACCCGTTGAGCGACGGCACCAGGGGCCTCGAGGACGTCATCGAGGCGGAGCGCGCCGCCGTGGCCGAGGTGAAGGCATCCGCCGACCTCGTCATCGACACCACGGGGCTCACGGTCCACCAGTTGAAGGCACAGCTCAACGAGCGTTTCGGACCAGAGTCGCCTGCCGACTCCCTGCAGGTCACCGTGATGTCGTTCGGGTTCAAGCACGGTGTGCCGATCGACGTGGACACGGTGTTCGACGTGCGCTTCCTCCCCAATCCTCACTGGGACGAGGCCCTCAGGCCCCTGACCGGTCTTGATCCCGCAGTGTCCAGCTTCGTCCTGGGCGAGGACATGGCGGGGGAGTTCCTCGCCCGCGTGACGTCCCTGCTCGACCTTGTCCTGCCCGCGTACGTGGCCGAGGGACGCAGCTACCTGACGATCGGGGTCGGTTGCACCGGCGGGCGGCACAGGTCCGTGGCCGTGGTGGAAGCCGTGGCCGCCCACCTGCGGACAGAGGGGTACACCCCCAGGGTCTCGCACCGTGACCTGAGTCTCTGACGCGTCGGTACGTCCGCCATCAGCCTGCGAGCGGGGCAGGGAACTAGGGTGTCCCGCGGCAACGGTGCCCCCTTTCGAAAGGAACCCTTCGTGACTGTTCGTGTTGGAATCAACGGTTTCGGCCGCATCGGACGCAACTTCTTCAGGGCGGCAACTGCGAGGGGTGCCGACATCGAGATCGTGGCGGTGAACGACCTCGGATCGCTGAAGACGATGGCCCACCTGCTGAAGTACGACTCCGTCCTGGGCGTGCTGCCGAACGACATCAAGGCTGTGGAGAGCGGGATCAGCATCGACGGCAAGGTGCTGAAGGTCCTGTCCGAGCGCGACCCCAAGGCCCTGCCCTGGGGCGATCTCAAGGTCGACCTGGTGATCGAGTCCACCGGTTTCTTCACCGACCGCGACAAGGCGGCCGCGCACCTCGAGGCAGGCGCACCGCTGGTGATCGTGTCCGCGCCGTCGAACGGTGCCGACGCGACCTTCGTGTACGGCATCAACCACGGCGACTTCGACAGCGCGAAGCACAAGGTCATCTCCAACGCCTCCTGCACCACCAATTGCTTCGTGCCGATGGTGAAGGTCCTGGATGACGCATTCGGCATCGAGAACGGGCTCATGACGACCATCCACGCCTACACGGGCGACCAGCAGCTGGTGGATGGCCCGCACAGCGACCTCCGCCGTGCACGAGGGGCCGCCATCAACATCACACCGACGAGCACAGGTGCCGCACGTGCGACGTCCCTGGTGCTGGAGGCAATGAAGGGCCGTCTCGACGGGACCTCGCTGCGGGTCCCTGTGCCCACGGGATCCATCACGGATTTCGTCGCGAACCTGAAGAAGCCCGCCACGGTCGACGAGATCAATGCCGCCTTCCGCGCGGCTGCCGACGGCCCGTTGAAGGGCGTGCTCGAGTACACCGACGCTCCGATCGTCTCCAGCGACATCGTGACGAACCCGCACAGCTGCGTCTTCGACAGCGAGCTGACCATGAGCATGGGCACTCTCGTGAAGGTTCTCGGCTGGTACGACAACGAGTGGGGCTATTCCAACCGCCTCGTCGACCTCGTGCTCCACGTCGGCAAGTAGCGACATGTCCAGGATCCCCGTTCTGGAGGACCTCGGTGACGTCTCGGGGAAGCGCGTCCTCGTGCGCACGGACTTCAACGTGCCCATGGACGGCCCCGACGAGGCCCGCCGCATCACTGACGACTTCAGGATCAGGGCGGCTCTCCCCACGATCAACTGGCTGACGGAGCGCGGGGCCTCCGTGGTCTGTGCCACGCACCTGGGCAGGCCGAAGGGCGCACCCGAGCAGAAGTACTCGCTCGCGCCGGTGCGCGCGCGCCTGGCAGAGCTGGCACCGGGGGTCGAACTGCTCGAGAACCTGCGCTTCAACGCAGGGGAGGAGAAGAACGACCCGGGCTTCGTGGATTCTCTCGTGAAGGGCGTCGACATGTACGTGGACGACGCCTTCGGTGCCGCCCACCGTGCCCACGCCTCCATAGTGGGGCCGCCGCGAACCTTGCCGTCGGCTGCCGGTCGCCTGCTCCAGCGCGAGGTGGAGGTGCTCGGGGGACTCCGCGAGAACCCGAAGCGCCCCTTCGTCGCCGTGCTGGGCGGGGCAAAGGTCAGTGACAAGCTCGGCGTCATCGAGTCGCTGCTGCAGGTGGTGGACGCGCTCGTGATCGGCGGCGGGATGTGCTTCACGTTCCTCGCGGCCCAGGGCTACCCGGTCGGTGACTCGATCTGCGAACTCGACCAAGTGGCGACCTGCAGGCGCCTCCTCGACGCCGGCAAGCCGATCCACCTCCCGGAGGACATCGTGGGTCTCGATGCCGCGGGACGGTTCGCGACCTTCGGGGTCCGCCTTCCCGAGGGCGCAAAGGGCCTTGACATCGGTCCGGGCTCCGCGGCCGCGTTCTCCGACGTCATCATGGACGCCCGCACCGTGTTCTGGAACGGTCCGATGGGGATGTTCGAGGACGAGCGATTCGCTGCCGGGACGCGCACGGTGGCCGAGGCCGTGGCCGCCACCAAGGCATTCACAGTGGTCGGCGGCGGCGACAGCGCCGCCGCACTCGCCCAGTTCGGTCTCGACGACGAGGTGGACCACGTGTCCACCGGCGGTGGGGCCTCGCTCGAACTACTCGAGCTCGGGGACCTCCCCGGGCTCGCCGCATTGAGAGGTGCCCCGAATGCCCGCTGACTCCCGCAGGCCGCTCATCAGCGGCAACTGGAAGATGAACCAGAACCACTACGAGGCGATCCAGCTCGTCCAGAAGCTGACGTACCTCGTCGGCAAGGACGACTTCGAGGCAGTCGATGTGAGCCTGCACCCTCCGTTCACGGACATCCGTAGCGTCCAGACCCTGATCGAGGCTGACGACCTGCGGTTCGCCCTCGGTGCGCAGAACTGTCACCAGGAAGAAAAGGGAGCCTTCACAGGGGAGGTGTCCCCGGTGTTCCTCCAGAAGCTCAACGTGTCCTACGTGATCGTCGGCCACAGCGAGCGGAGGGAACTGTTCGGAGAGACGGATGCGGCGGTCAGGGACAAGGTGGCGGCGGTTCTGCGCAGCAAGATGACGCCCATCGTGTGTGTCGGCGAGACTCTCGCGGAACGGGAGGCCGGAACCACGATGGACAAGGTCACCGGGCAGGTACGGGCCGCTCTGGAAGGGTGCTCACCTGCGCAGGTGGGTTCGCTCGTGGTTGCGTACGAGCCGATCTGGGCCATCGGGACCGGACGCACGGCCACGGCCTCCGACGCACAGGAGGTCTGTGCGGCAATCAGATCAACAGTGGCTTCGCTGGCTGGCGCCGAGGCTGCGGGATCTGTGCGCATCCAGTACGGCGGCTCCGTGAAGGCGGGCACCATCAAGGAACTGATGGCCCAGCCGGACGTCGACGGCGCCCTCGTGGGCGGAGCCAGCCTTGACCCGGAGGAGTTTGCCCGGATCGTGCAGTTCAGGCTCCATGAGGGCCCAGCTGCCTGATTTTCCAGTTTTTTCCCGTCCATCGCCCGCGGTGCTAGGTTCTCATTGCCGAGCGCACTGGGGAGGGGTGCCGGCCGGGTCCGCCCGTTTCCTCCCCGCCAACCGACCAGGGAGGTCACTTGTGAGGAACATCCGGAAGAGCACCAGGCTCGCCGGCGGTCTGCTGGGCTCCGTCCTTCTTCTCGCCGCGTGCGGCGGGGGGAGCGACAGCGCCTCGGACACGACGGCAGCAGACGGTGGGAGCGGGTCTGGCGCCACAGCCATGACCATCACGTACGACATCGCTGACGAGGCGGTCTGGGAGGACGGCACACCCATCACCGTTGCAGACTTCCAGTGCACCCTCGATGCGGTCATGAACACGACCGGTTCGATCAGCACGTCGGGCTACGACAAGATCACCTCTGTCGCGGCCGGTGACTCGGACAAGCAGGTCGTTGTCGAGTTCAAGGAGCTCTACGCCCCGTACAAGGGCCTCTTCGGCGGTCTCATCAAGAAGGCGGCGGTTGCTGACTGCAAGGACATCTCGGGTGACTTCGGGACCTCCTTCAACTACTCGGGCACCGAGTGGAAGATGGAGTCCTGGAGCGCAGACCAGGTTGTCTACGTCCCGAACGAGAACTACTGGGGCCCCCGCAAGGTGGGCGAGGGCGTGAAGAAGCTCGTCATGGTCCCGCGCCCGGAGACCGAGATCACCGACCTCAAGGCCGGCTCCGTGGACTTCATCTACCCGCAGTTCTACGCGGGAATCACGGATGAGCTCGCCGACCCGAACGTCAAGACCGTCCTGAACTACGGCGGCGACTACGAGGCGCTTTACATGAACCTCGGCGTCGATGGCAAGAACGTGACGGCCGACGGCGAGAAGACACGTCCGTTCGCCGACAAGGCGTTCCGCGAGGCCTTCTACAAGTCGATCGACCTCGAGGCGCTCTTCAAGCAGATCTACATCCCGATCGCATCGGATGCCACCCTGCTGACCTGCGGCCCGATCATCCCCGGCGCGTACTGCCCCGAGGGAATCTTCGGCAACAAGTACGACCAGAAGGCCGCCGACAAGTTGATGAAGGACGCCGGTTACGAGAAGAACGGCGAGGGCCTCTGGGCGAAGGACGGCGTTGCGCCGAAGATCGAGTGGGTCATCAACACGGGCAATGTCCGTCGCGAGTCCACCCAGGCGTACCTCATCCCGCTGCTGAAGAAGGCCGGCTTCAACGTCGTCGCCTACAACTGCGATGCGGAGTGCTACTTCCAGAAGCGCCTGCCCGGCATGGACTACGACCTCGCGATGTACATCAGCACCGCCCCGCCGGACCCGGCCTACCTGGTCCCCGGCTTCAGCGGTGACCAGGTGCCCACCGAGGCCAACAACCAGACCGGCCAGAACTTCCAGGGCTGGGTGAACGAGACCGCAACGAAGGCACTCAAGGACTCCGACAAGGAGATCGACGAGGACAAGCGGGCCGAGCTCATCAAGACGGCAATCGTCGAGATGGACAAGGACTACATCCTCATCCCGCTCTTCCAGTTCCCGAAGTCCGGTGCCTACCGCACCGACAGGGTTGACAACGTCGAGGGCGAGCTCAACAACTACGCCGCCTTCAACGACACCTACCAGTGGAAGGACCTCGACGGTGACGGCCAGATCGTGATCGGCGCAGAGCAGTGGCCGGGTTGTCTCAACCCAATCACCGAGTGCGCCAACTCGTCCTGGTACGTCTGGACCGTCGCGAACGTCCTGATGCCCGGTGCGTACCGCACCACCAACGACGGCAAGTACGTCGTGACCGAGCTCCTGAAGTCCGAACCCAAGGTCGAGACCAAGTAGCACGGCGCAAGCCAACGGGATTCACCGTGGGTGCGGGGTTCGTAAGAACCCCGCACCCACGCCCCGTTCGGGCCTGATTTCGTCCCGCGGCCCGGGGACACTCATTGATCTGCGAGGGAGGGTGTGATGCTTCGCTACTCGTTGCGCCGCGCTGTGTGGCTTCTGCCGACCCTCGTCCTCGTCACCTTCCTCGTGTACGTCGCACTCCGCCTCGGCACCGACCCTCTGGCGAGTTACCGCCGCACGAATATCCGGGTCTCCAAGAAGAAGATCGACCAGTACATCGCTGACAACGGCCTGTACAGCGGTGCCTTCGGTTACGTGCGCGGGTACTTCTCCTGGCTCTGGGGTTTCGTGACCTTTGACTGGCCCCGGAGCATCAAGGGCAGCCGCGAGGTGTGGCCCCACTTGAAGGATGCGCTCGCCAACTCCCTCCGTCTCGGGCTCGTCTCGTCCTTCGTCGGCATCCTCGTGGGCAACGCGTTCGGAGTGCTCGCAGCCCTCCGTCCGGGCCGGCTCCGCGACACGGTGGTCAATTCGGGAGCCCTGGTGGGTCTCGCCGTTCCGCCGTTCGTGTCAGCCCTTCTCCTCCAGCTGCTCTTCGCCGTCTACTGGCAGAAGTGGTTCGGGTACGCGCTCTTTCCTGTGTCCGGTGTGTACCCGCCCGGGCACAAGGGATTCGATCTCCTCCTCATGCTGAAGCACATGGCGCTCCCTGTCGTCGTGGTGTCGATCCAGTCGATGGCCGTCTACTCGCGGTACATGAGGGCTTCTCTCCTCGACGTGCTGAACAGTGAGTACATGCGCACGGCACGCTCAAAGGGCATCTCCGAACGCCGTGTGCTGGTGCATCACGCTCTCAGGAACGCCCTCATACCGGTCACGACACTCGCCTTCCTCGACGTGGGAGCCGTGGTGGGCGGGCTGATCATCACCGAGGGCCTGTTCGAATATCCGGGAATGGGCCGCTTCTTCCTCGTGGCATACGGCAACGGGGACTTCCCTGAATTGATGCCGTGGATGGTCATCATCATCGGCTCGGTGGTGGTATTCAACCTCTTTGCGGACATCGCGTACGCGAAACTCGACCCGAGGATCCGTCTTGGCTGAGACCCCTGTCTCCACCCTCGACGCCTCGGTCGGGCTGACAGCCGAGTCGCTGTCCCCGGGAAGACTCGCGTTCAGGCGCTTCCTCACGCACAGAGCCGCCGTCGTCTCCGTGGGGATTCTCGTCCTGCTGATCCTGTGGGTGCTGCTGTCGCCGTGGACCGCCAGGTACGGGGTGAACGAGCAGGTGTTCGACATCTCGAAGGGGCCGAACCAGAACCTGCCCCCGGCCTCGTACGCGTGGTTCGGCACCGACATCATCGGGCGAGACGTGTACAGCCGGGTCCTCTACGGGGTGCGGGTCTCCCTCATCATCGGGCTTGCGTCTGCAGTCTTCTCTTTGGCCCTCGGTTCGCTCATTGGTGCGGTCGCGGGGCTGAAGGGCGGTCTCTTCGATGACATCGTGATGCGCGTGACAGACATATTCCTCGCTTTCCCGTTCCTCGTGGCCCTGCTGGTCGTCCGGAACATGTTCGGGGCAGTGGGGTGGATCACGTTCATCGTCGGCGAACCCAGTTCGATCCGCTTCATGGTCTTCCTGTTCGCCGTCTTCGGCTGGATGGGTGTCGCACGGGTCCTCCGCGCCCAGGTGATGTCCCTGAAGGAGAGGGAGTTCATCGAGGCCGCCCGAGCCCTCGGAGCGTCGAACTCGAGGATCATCCTCCGGCACCTGCTCCCGAACTCGATCGGTCCGATGCTCGTGTCGCTCAGCCTCGGTGTCGTCGGCGCAATCGTGAGCGAAGCGACTCTCTCGCTCTTCGGGTACGGGCCAGACCCGGGCACCGGGGCGACATCGCTCGGTCTTCTGGTTGCCGGGTCGAAGTCCGCGGTGCGGGCGGGGTATTGGTGGCTAGCCCTCTACCCGTTCGCTGCGCTCCTCGTCATCACCCTCTGTGTCTCCTTCATCGGTGACGGCCTGCGTGACGCGTTCGACCCGAAGCACGGGGGAGGCCGCTGATGGAGCCTGTGCTGTCCATCCGTGACCTGCAGGTCTCCTTCGCAACCCCGGCCGGGACTGTCCAGGCTGTCAGGGGAGTGTCCCTCGATGTGCAACCCGGAGAGCTTGTCGGCATTGTCGGTGAGTCGGGATCGGGCAAGTCGGTGTCGTTCCTCTCGATCATGGGGCTGCTCCCCGGCACCGCGAGTGTCACTGGTTCCGCCAAGGTCGCAGGCACGGAGATGATCGGCGTCCCGGACTCGCAGGTCAGGGCACAACGCGGCAAGAAGATCGCGATGATCTTCCAGGACCCGCTCTCGGCGCTCAACCCGGTGCACAGGATCGGCGCACAGATCGTGGAGATGATCCAGGCCCATCAGTCGGTCTCGAAGGAAGCGGCGCACAGTCGTGCGGTCGAGCTCCTGGACCTGGTGGGGCTGCCCCAGCCCGATGTGCGGGCGAACCAGTACCCGCACGAGTTCTCCGGCGGCATGCGCCAGCGGGTGATGATCGCGATGGCGATCGCCAACGACCCGGACGTGTTGATTGCCGACGAGCCGACCACCGCACTTGACGTCACCGTGCAGGCCCAGATCCTCGATGTCATCGAGAACGTGCGCCGACAACTGCGCACCGCGGTCGTCTTCATCACGCACGACCTCGGTGTCGTGGCACGAATCGCCGACCGTGTCGAGGTGATGTACGCAGGGAACACCGCCGAACGTGGCCAGGTCAACGACATCTTCGCCACGCCCCACCACCCGTACACGCGGGGACTGCTCGCGTCGCTCCCCAGCGTAAACAAGGAGCGCCTCAAGCCCATCATCGGGGCCCCGCCGAACATGATTTCCCCTCCCAGCGGGTGCGCCTTCCGCGCCAGGTGCGAGCACGCCATCGAGGCGTGCGCGTCCGCCGGGGCTGCGCTTGTCCGGGTCGGTTCGACCGAGACGAGTTGCATCAGGGCCGCCGAACTGCAGGGGAGCGCACCGTGAGCACCTTGCCGTTGCTGGACGTCTCAGATCTCGTCAAGGAGTTCAAAGTCAAGACTGTGACCGGCATCAGGTCCGTCGACCAGACGGTGCATGCCGTCTCCGGTGTGTCGTTCACGGTCGGGACGGGGGAGACCCTCGGTCTCGTGGGGGAGTCGGGCTCGGGCAAGTCGACCATCGGGCGCTGCGTGCTCCGGCTCATCGAACCAACCGCCGGCTCGGTCCGCTTCGAAGGGCGCGACCTCGTGGGCATGCGCAAGGAGGACCTGCGCGCACTGCGTAGGGAGGCACAGATCGTCTTTCAGGATCCGTACGCCTCGCTCGACCCCCGTCTCACTGTCGGCTCGGCCATCTCTGAGCCGCTGGACATCCACAAGATCCCGGGCGACCACGGCGCGACGGTCGCCGAACTGCTGGAACTTGTCGGGCTCTCTCCCGATCATGCCACTCGTTTCCCCCACGAGTTCTCCGGCGGCCAGCGCCAGCGCATCGGAATCGCGAGGGCGCTCGCGCTGCGACCCAAGTTCCTGGTGCTCGACGAACCGGTGTCGGCACTCGACGTGTCGATTCAGGCAGGGGTCATCAACCTCCTGCAGGATCTCCAGCAAGAGATGGGACTGTCGTACTTGTTCATCGCTCACGACCTGTCCGTTGTCCGCCACATCTCTGACCGGATCGCAGTCATGTACCTGGGCAAGATCGTGGAAGTGGCCCCGTCCGAGACTCTCCACGAGGTCCCCGCACACCCCTACACGGAGGCCCTCCTCTCGGCTGTCCCCGAACCGGACCCGGTGGTCGAGCGCCAGCGCCACAGGATGGTGCTGACCGGGGACGTACCCAGCCCCATCAACCCTCCGTCGGGTTGCCGTTTCCGGACCAGGTGCCCGAAGGCCGCCGACGTCTGCGCCGCGGAGGAGCCGTTGCTCCACGATGTGGGGGAGGGGCACCAGGTTGCGTGCCATTTCCCGGACACCGTGCCCGTTGCGCTGCGGGGAACACGCCCGTAACGCCGTTAGGCTTTACCGCCGTGCGTACCTTCGTGATGTACCTGACCCTCGTCGTCAACGTGATCTCCATGTTCGCCATGATCGCAGGGGTCCTCCTGCACAGCGGCCAGGGCGGGGGGTTGTCCGACATGTTCGGCGGTGCCTCCGGAGCGGCGCTGGGTTCGGCCGCCGCTGAGAAGAACCTCAACCGCATCACGGCCGTCCTCGCCACGATCTGGCTGTTCACGGTCATCGCCCTGGCGTTCCTATTGGCATCGTAGGGCTGCCTCGGTAGCCTGAGCGTTCCTCGTCGAAGTGGCGGAATAGGCAGACGCACCAGCTTGAGGGGCTGGCGCCCTTTGGGGCGTGGGGGTTCAAGTCCCCCCTTCGACACCAATGCTGCGGGCGCCAGCGCGCCGTCTCCCTGACGGGGGCAGTGGGGGTTCAAGTCCCCCCTTCGACACCAATGCTGCGGGCGCCAGCGCGCCGTCTCCCAGAAGTCCCACAGCCGACGGTGTTAGGTTGCGGCGGTGACAGAGGTCCCGAGACTGCGGATTCGCCGTCTGGTCGTGCTGGGCTTTCTCCTGGCCCTGG
>CAYXRQ010000015.1:0-12371 GCA_964466765.1 uncultured Bifidobacterium sp.
AGCGGCTCTAGAGATTGCCCGACCCTCTGACTTGCCCGCAACCGGAATTGCGATTCCCCGGACGGGTCCAGGCCCTTCCCGCCCCGGATCGGGACGGCTACACTCGCGGGCTCATCGCTGCATCATCTCATCCCTCACCCCAAAGCCCCCTCATGATCCTCACGGTCCGCGACTTCAATCAGATGGCGATGACGAAGATGCCCGCTCTCGTCGAGCGTCTGCAGCGCCAGACGGGCCGATTCGGCGACGAGGAAGCAAGGGCATGGAAGAGTTCGCTGCTCAGGCTGGCCGAATGGCTCGACGACGCGGACTTGGGCGACTTCCATATCCATCTGGGAGAGGAGAGCGGGAACGTAAGCCTTGAGTACCGCCTGCCCTCGTCCTCGAGCTGGTGTGACGTCGTGCTGCTGGGTCAGGGCGACAGCCATCCGTCCGCTCTGGTGATCGAACTCAAGCACTGGGATCTCAAGGGCGACCGGCCGGGCCCACGCCCGGGGCTGGTGTGGCATCGCGGCGAACTCACGCTGCATCCCAGCGAGCAGGTGCGTGGCTACGCCGAATACTGTCGGCACTTCCATAGTGCGGTGCTCGATGCGTCTGCAACGGTCGCCGGGTGCACGGTGTTCACCAAGGATTCCGAGACTCAGGCGTATCAGGCCGAACCGCATGGCGATCTCACGCGGGAGTTCCCTGTCTTCGCAGACACGACCGATGACATCGAGGTGCGATTCCCGCGCTTCGTCCGCGAACACCTCAAGAAGCCCGCACCGGAGTTCGCGGCTGCGTTCGAGAACGGGCGCTACAAGCAGGACCGCGGCTTCATCCGGAACATCGCGAGCGCATTCCTCGCGTCCGATCGGCCGGAGTTCGTGCTGCTCGATGGCCAGCGCCTGGGCTTCGAGCGCTGCCTCGAGACGGTGAACAGCGTCCTTGCGGCGGGACCGGACAAGAAGGCCGTCATCCTCGTCGAGGGGCCTCCGGGATCGGGCAAGTCGGTGCTGGCCGCCCGGCTCTGGGCCACGCTCGCGCAGGACGAGCGCATCCAGGGGAGCCGCGTGCTCGTCACCACGAGCGGCTCGCAGAAGTCGAACTGGCAGGACCTCTACGATCGCGTCGGCAAGCACAAGGGCTCCCGCAACATCGTGATCCCCGCCAACCAGTTCAATCCGGGACTCTCGCCCATCTGGGTCAAAGAGCAGCGCACCAAGGGCCACGACCTTCCGCTCGAGTCTTGGAAGGAGAACGTCGCGCATTACGTGCGGGACAAGAAGAGCAGCAAGAGCGCGGACAACATGTACGCCGTCTCGATCGTCGACGAGGCCCACGCGCTGATCGACCCCACCGCTCCCAACGCGAACGGCGTGTCGCCGTCGGGCTGGTCGATGCACGCAGGGCCGCAGGCATGGCACATCATCCGTGCGTCCCGCATCTCGATCTTCCTGCTCGATTCGGAGCAGAGCTACCGCGACAACGAGACCACGAGCCCGGCCAATCTGCGACGCTTCGCTCAGGACCTGGGCGCCGACGTCCCCGCCACGATCAGCCTCGCCGACAGCCAGTTCCGCTGCGCCGGCTCCCGCGAGTACGTGGAATGGATCGACCGCCTGCTGCGCGGTGAGCCCGATCCTGCACCCGAGGCACGCGATTCCGAGACGCGATTCCCGGTCACACTGGTCGACGATCCGGGTGCGATGGACGAGGCCCTGCGGCGGCATCGCACGGAGGGCCGCTCGGTGCGATTGCTCGCGAAGACCAAGGCCGAGCGCACGCCGCACACGCTGCCCGGCCCCCGCAAGGACTTCCACATCGAGTACGTCCGCGATGGCGTGCGACACGAATGGTCGCGCATCTGGAACTTCGCCCCGGACCAGGACTACACGCTCTTCATCCAGGCGCCCGAGGGCAGTGCCATGCACGAGGACCCGCTCTCGGAAGTGGGCTGCCCCTATGTGGTCCGCGGATTCGACTGGGACTACGTGGGCCTGCTCTGGCTGAGCGATCTGGTGTGGCGCAAGGATCGCTGGGTCGCGCAGCTCGAGCACGTGCACGAGTCGGCGTGGCGCAAGACCACCGCCGCCGCCAAGCGCGAGGCCAGGACCGGCATGGTCGGCGAGGCCGCCGAGCGAATCGCGCAGCGCGCCGCCCGCGGCTATCGCATTCTCCTCACCCGAGCCATCCGCGGCGCCTACCTCTGGTGCGAGGACGACGAGACGCGCGAGCATCTGCGTCAGGCCCTCGCCGCATGGCAGGATCGAACCTGAACCCTGGAGTCCCTCGCCCCCATGAGTGACAGCCGCGACACCCGCCTGCGATTCGAGCAGTGGGCCAAGAACCCCATGTGCACCGCCAACGCGATCTCGGCCGTGCACAACGTCCCGATGACCGATGTCGCCCGCAAGGAGGGCGCCAAGCCCAGCTTCGGCCAGTCGCCGTTCGCACTGGCGCGCGGCAACTCGTTCGAGCGCTCACTCTTCAAGGACGACGCGGCGTCGATGCACGCGGCCCTTGTCCGCGCCGACGTGCTGCCGGAGGCTCGCAGCGGCTTCCGTGACTTCCGCATCCGTATGAATGGTGGGCCGGAGCACGACCACGACTCCGCGCTGGCGGCCACGCTCACGTTCCTGCGGCAGGTCGCCGACGCCAAGGATGCCAAGGCGCTCGCCAGGATCCCGGCGATCCTGGCTGGCCCGGTCGTGCGCATCCCGGGTGGGATCATGCTCCCCGAGGCGATCCTCGTGATCGACTGCCTCGTGGTGCGCGTGGTCGACGACCGCCCGCAGCTCATGGTGGGCGAGATCAAGACGTATCCGGACCGAGGTGGCTACACCGACACGGGCGAGCTCGCCACGGCGCGCGCGCAGGCGGGTGTGTACGTGCACGGCCTGCGCGTGGTGCTGGATGAACTCGGTCTCACGGATCGCCTGGCGGTCTCGGACGAGGGCTTCCTCGTGCTCACGCGCCCAGGTTTCAATCAGCCCTCCGTGCGCGCGGGCGAGAGTCTTCGCTTCCAGGCCGAGCGCGCGAAACGCGGCTTCGAACGCCTGCGTGCACTCGCGCAGGAGATCGGCGGCAGCACCAAGCCCGCCGTCGTCATCCCCCGCATCCTCGAGTCCGAGACGCACTACTGCGAGGCGTGCCTGTCGTTCTGCGACCGCGCGCCCATCTGTCACGAGGCGGCGCGCCGGAACCGCACGGCATCAATTCTCGGCGACGAGATGGTCCACTTCCTGGGGGCCGTGCCGCTCGAGCGCGCGCTCGCGCTCATCGATGGCGCCAAGCCCGGCAATGCCGCCGAGCAGGAACTCGCAACCCGCATGGACGACCTGCGCGTGGAGGGCGAGCGATGAACAGCCGCCAGTGCTTCGCACGCCTGCTCGCCTACAAGGCCGGCCGGCCGCTGCCCTCGGGCGAGACGCTCCACTTCCACATCGCCAAGAACGCCGACCTGCTGATATTGGCGTTCGTGAAGATGGGTGGCGAATCGGGCCCGTGGGCCGTGGGGTTCAAGACGCCGGGCAAGAAGGCCACCGTGCTCACCACGCCGGAACCGCGTCGGCGGCAGTCGGCGGCCCAGATGATCGAGAAGCTCGCTCCCATCCTGCTCACACACCTGCGTCATCCCGAACACGACGACACACGCATCGAGGATGCGGACCACGGCTTGCCGGTGCGACAGATCTGGCTGCCCAACTCGGGTCACATCGAGATGCTGCACCAGCTCGCCTACACCTACACGTTCACCAAGCAGGGCGAGCCCGAAGAGGTCGCTGTCCGTAACGCGGTCGGCCGCGCCTGCAATTGGCTGTTCAGCGAGAGCGAGCGCCCGGGCCAGATGACGGTCATGGCGGCGAACGCGGCGCTGCACGACAGCTACACGTTCCCCTGCGAGACCGTGCGTCAGGCACACCTGGGCTATCTGCTGGCGTGGCTGGGCACCGAGGGCGGCATCGAGGCGCGACTCGCTGCAGCATCCGCAGCCGAAGCCTCGCCGATCGCGCCCAGTCTGGATCCCGAACTCGAGCGGGAACAGCTCCAGCCATGGCTCGAGGACTGGAACAAGGCCGACGCCGCTGGCGACACCAAGGCGGCCGAAGCCCACGCCGCACGGATCGCCAAGCTGCTCACGAGCGAAGTCGAGCGGCGGCTCGCGCTCGTCGAGGACGCGATCACGCTGCTGCGTGCGGACGAGCGCCGCATGAATCCCGGCGTGAACGAGCTCTGTACCGCGAGCCTGAGCGCGCACTGGTACAACTACCTGAGTGGCGAGTACCGACGTCTCGAGGGTGGCGGCAAGCCCGTGTTCACGCCCTCGCCCGAGACCGACCGCAATCCGGGCGCGGCGGCAGCCGCCTACACCCGGCAGGAGGAGGCTGCCGAACTGTACGAGCGCGCGCTGCTCCCGCACGACGCCGAACTGCGCGCGCAGGCGGTCGCGGATGGCTCGGCGATCCGTGGGACGATCACCGCGATCGAGGACCTCACCGAGGGGCGCCGCAAGCTCATTTATTGGACGGTCGAGGCCGCTGGTCTGGTGCCACTCAAGTTCCGCGAGGGCTCGGAATTGTGCATCGCGGACTACGAGTCGCGACATCTGGCAATCGAGAGCATCCGCCCTCTGCCGAACGGCCGACGCTCGATCCGGTTCCGCGTCACCGCGGGCTTCCAGGAGAAGCGCCTCCCCGGTCGCCGCCACATCCTTGTCCCCGAGAACCCCGCACTCATGGGCACGTCGGTCTTCCTCGTCGACAAACCCTCACCTCGGCTCGGGCACCTCAAGCGCACCCATGCCAGCGAGAAGGGCACGCCCGGATCGTGGCTCACGCACATGAAGCCGAGCGGCGTGCGGGCGGACCTGCCCGCCGAGATCACCGGCCAGGGCGACCCGCGCGTGTCGGAGGAGCAGTCATGAGTCACTACGACGACATCCGCCGCGCCATCGAAAAGGAAGCGCGTGCCACCGAGGCTGCGCTGTTCGAGCAGATCGCCGGCGAGGGTCAGCTTGTCGTGGTCAAGGCACCGCCGGGCTCGGGCAAGACTTACCTGCTGCTCAATGCGGTGAAGCACGCCCGCAAGCAGAAGCTTCGCTGCGCCATCGCCTGCCAGACCAACACGCAGACCGACGACATCTGCCGCCGCATCGCGCAGGACCATCCCAAGCTCAAGGCCGTACGTTTCGCGTCGTCTAGCAGCGAACCTCTGGACCTGGGCGACAACATCGAATGGGTCACCAAGTCCGACCGGATCCCGAAAGGCCCGTGCGTGGTGGTATCCACCGCCGCCAAGTGGGCGCTCAGCACGATCGACGAGGAGTTCGACGTCCTGTTCGTGGACGAGGCATGGCAGTTGGCCTGGAAGGACTTCATGCCGCTCGGCCGCGTGGCCGGGCGATTCGTGCTCATCGGCGACCCTGGCCAGATCCCGCCGGTGGTGCCGATCGACGTCCGTCGTTGGGCGACCGCGCCGCTGCCGCCTCACGAGGCGACGCCCAACGTGATTGCGCACAACCCGGACATCAGCGTCTGCAACCTGACGCTTCCCGCCACCTGGCGACTGCCGCACGACTCGGCCGCACTCGTGCAGTCGTTCTACGACTTCTCGTTCGGCTCGTACGCGGGCCCCGGCGAGCGCGCGGTACACGCCGAGGCAAGCGGCAAGACGCCCTTGGCCAAGGCCCTCAAGCAACTGTCCGAGACGTCGGCCATCGCGCTCACGATTCCGACGCCGGATTCGGGCCCGCCCATGGAACAGGACGACGAGTTGGCCGAGGCCACCGTGAAGGTCGTGAAGGCGTTGCTCGAGGCCGCACCGCAGTGGCGCATGAACGGCAAGCTCCACACGCTCGAGCCCGCGGACATCGGCATCACCGCCACGCATCGCGTGATGAACGCCGCGATCGACCTGGCGATGCCCAAGAAGCTGCGCGAGCACATCGCGATCGACACGCCCGAGCGCTGGCAGGGCCTCGAGCGCCCGGTGATGCTCGCCATCCACCCGCTGTCGGGCGTGATCAACCCCACGTCGTTCAGCCTGGAGACCGGCCGCATGTGCGTGATGGCGTCACGTCACCGCGGCGCCATGATCATGCTGGGGCGCGACCACATCCCCGACACGATCGCCGGCTACATCCCCAGTGCGACGCAGGCCGTCGGCATGCCCGACGTGACCGGCCGCGGGCACCTAGTGCATCAGGAGTTCTGGGGGGCGCTGCATGGCCGAGGAGCCATACATGCGTTTTGACCCAAGGAGTTTGATTCGTCGGGCCGGGCATCATCAGTAGTTGGGATTCCAGTCCTGGCGGTAACTGCAGGCGCCTGGGACACCGGTCCGATACGTCGAGCACCCCCAGAACTCAAGGTATGACTTGCCTGTCTTCTTGGAGGTTCCCGGTGGAAAGCGCTTCAAATATCCGACTTTGCACTTCGGACATTTCGCAACCGGGCTCTCGCAATGAAAACACGCGAAGGCGCCCTTGTCCGGCTGAAGCCCCGACTTCCCGCACCGCGGACATACAACGCACTTCCCATCGCAAAGCGGATAATGCGTACATGAGACGAACTCTCCATGAGGCCCCGAGACACTGCGCATGGGGCCACCCTGGCACTTGTTACAAGTTGGCGCCTTGACGTCTCTGAACGACGGCATCACCAAGTCCGAGTACTGCGCTCGCCACAACTCCTCGACGAAGGCAGATATTCGACCTGCATCCGTGATCACGTACGCTTTGTAGCGCGCACGCGATAGGGCCACGTAGAAAAGCCTGCGCTCCTCGGCATTCGCGTACCCTTCGTCCTCTGCCAGCACAAAAGCGAGCAGCGGATCATCCGCGATCTCACTTGGAAAGCCGGTTCGCCCCGACGTCACCGAGAGTATGACGACATAGTCTGCCTCGGCACCCTTGGCGCGATGCACAGTCGAGAACCGCGCTTTGAAGGTCGGGTAAGGCACGGGAGTCTGCTTGAAGACATCCTCAAGGAATCGATATCTACCGACCACGAGAACGTCAACGCCCTGCGGCTTCTCCGCGGCGATCCTTCGGTAGGCCTCACCCAATAATTGGACGTTCGCTTCGAACGCTGCCTGTGCGCGGCTCATACCATCCGCAACCATCCCGGCCCCCGCGAGCCCTCCATCCCCATCCGCCACAGCGCTAACCGCAGCCGGCGCATGATGCAATGCGTTCGCAACGCCGGAAGTGGCGTCATCGTTCGGAATCGGCACCCCCAGTATCTCGACCATCGGCTCACGATCCATACGAGCGCTCAATAACTGCTTCTTGAGCTGCCTCGGGTTGGTTTGCACGAATCGCGAGGAAACCTCGAGCAGATTGCTCCCGAAGCGATGGGTCTGTCTAAGATCGACACGCTGCGCGTCACCGAAGAAATCTTGGAAGCGCACCATGACGCTCACGTCGCTCCCGGCGAAGCGATAGATCGACTGCCAATCATCACCCACTGCGAACAGCCGACACGTAGGATTGGCGTCGAGCAGGGCCCTCAGCAAGTCGGCTTTGCCGACCGATGTGTCCTGGAACTCATCGACCATCAGGTACCGCAACGACTCGGTCACCGTGCGATCCTGAACGGCCTGCGCTGCGCCTCGAATCATATCGCTGAAGTCGATGGCGTCTTCCCTTGCAAGCTCCTTCTCGTATTCCGCGAGCACCCACGAGAACATCTCGAAGAAGACCAGCGCGCGCTCGTCCTTCATCTCCTCCGCTCGCGCGCGCAAGAGCGCTTGTTGTCGCGGGCCCTCTCGATAGAGGGCCAGAAAGGACTGCACAAGCGTTGTGACGTCCGAGACATCCTTCGTGAGCGTGGCGACCAGCTGATTGCGCGCTACGTCGCTCAAGGGCTGCACCTTCACGCCGCGCTCAAGCAACTTCGCCCGGAGAACCTCCAGCATGGCCCGGCGGCCATCGGGATGGTGGTAGGACTCGATCAGAGTCGTCCCGTGCTTTCGGTGCAGGTTCCGCTTCCAGAGCATCCCGTCGATGTATCGCGCTTGCGTGTCATGATCCCACTCCTCTGGGAGCAGATTGGACACATACTCGCTAGC
Organism: uncultured Bifidobacterium sp.; assembly: GCA_964466765.1. GTDB lineage: Bacteria > Actinomycetota > Acidimicrobiia > Acidimicrobiales > Ilumatobacteraceae > UBA2093. The sequence goes on from CAYXRQ010000015.1 coordinate 8,056, forward strand.
CCAGTGCTCGACATAAAGATCGTAGTCGGGCAGGTAGAAGTCCGGCTTGTACTGCTGGAAGTCCACGGTGGCGGTGGCCACCGGATAGGGCCGTTCGTACTCCCATTGGATGCCGTGGAGCGTTAACCAGTTCGCGATCGCGACCTCGGAAGCGCTCTTCATCAGCTTTCCGGTGAGGCTGGTCATGCCCACATTCTTGGCGTACCGATGCGCCTCATGGGAACCTTCACGCGGAACCGGCGTGGGGTCCGGGATCTTGAAATAGGCCAGGAACGTCAAGACCCGGCCGTGGCGATCCGGGTTGTTCAGCCCGGCCCTGAGAAGCCCCTCGAGGAACTTCTCCAGTTCACCTTCGTCTTCGGCCAGACGCGAGAGCGTCTTCTTGACGTTTTGAGCGCGCGCCAGAATCGCGTTTCCGTACGCATGAAACGTCTGGATCCTGGGCTTGCGCCCCGTCTTCTCTAGAATACGCGCCTTGAGCTCCGCCGCCGCACTCTTGTTGAACGCGACGATGACGATCTCCTCGTCGGTCGCAAGATCTTGCTCGAAGAGCCAGGCCACCTTGCCGACGATCGTGCTTGTCTTGCCTGTTCCTGCACCCGCCACCACCAACATGCGATGGTCGTCCTGCACGATGGCGTCCACCTGCTGTTCATTGAGCGCATATCCGAGCTTGCTATTGAAAAGCCCCGCGTGACGCTGCTTCTGTGATTGCATCCACGACGTGTTGCGCTCGGCTCGCGCGGCCTCGCCGCCCGCGAATCGCTGCACGAATCGACCGATCTCGCGCCGATCATCTTCGGTCAAGCGATGCGTCCAACGCGCCAAATCGATCTCAGCACGCAGAGTCCCATAATCCTGAAGCCATGACTCCATCATCCATCGCGTCATGAACTGATCGCGCCCTTCAGGATGATCGAAGGCCCGGTTGGCTTCGCGAATGCGCGCAAGGGTCCACACCGACCAGAGATACCATCGGAAGCGAACGACGCTTAGCCACGTGACGAACGGAACAACGTGACTACGCCCGTCACGAACGTCCACATACACGTCGGACCACAGGGTGCGGTGCGCAAAGCGAAGCCCTCGAAGCTTCGCCAGCTCCGTTGCCACCTCACCAGCCCCTGTCTTGAGATGTAGCCGACCATTTTCGATCACGAGCTCGGAATGACTGAGACCGAACCATCGGGCTAGCATTGCTGGCCTAAGTTCCAATCGCGTCATGGGTGCGTCCGTCTCAGGATGGACAGGCTGGCAATTCGCGCGCGCACGATGATCATCACTTGCACCCCTGCCCCGTTCGGCAGATGACGCGGTAGTCGCATCCGGCGCACTTCTTGGCGACGGGCTTGGGCGGGAGCTCGCCCGTTCGCAAGGCGTTCGCGGCGGCGCGCACGTTGCTGCGGACGTCCTCGATGAAGTCCTCGTCGACCGAGCGGGGTTTACGCCTGCGGTCATCGAGCTCGTAGATCTCCACGTAGTCGGGCCGTCGGCCGGTCAGCTCCTCGTAGCCGAGCGCGTAGATGTGCAGCTGCGTCTCGGTTACCTGCTCGGGCTGGGCTCGGTCGCTCGACTTGAGGTCGACGATCGTGACCTCGCCCGTGTCGACCCGGCGCACCAGATCGATGCGCCCCACCACGCTCACGCCATCGCCCAGACCGATCTCGATCTGCTTCTCGGAATGCTCGAGGTTCGGGAGCAGCTTGGCGTTGTCCGCCAGATAGTCCCGCACCACCCGATCGGCCGCCGCCTGCAACTGCTCGCGCAGCTTGGGGTAGGCGTAAGGCACGTGCAGATGCGTCTCGAGCAGCGCGGGCACGTCCTTCACTGTGGCAAAATCACCCCGCAACGCACGTGCGTGCACGTCGGCGAGTACGTCGTGCAGGGACTTGCCGTACCCGAGTGCCTCGTGCAGCGGCGCATTGAAGCCGTACAGCACGCGCAACTTGAACTGGTACGGACACTCGAAGAAGTACTTGAGGTCCGAGAACGAGAACACCACGTTGGCCACACTCGCCTTGGGCTGCGGCGGCAGGCGACGACGTGTGGTGTAGTCGGGCTGCTTGCGCTTCACATGCTTCGAGACGAGCACGTCGTTCCAGAAGTCCGACTCACGCTGGAAGAGCTGGTTCCCGGTCACCGGCCCCCAGGTCATGTGCAGGAACTTCTGGCTGCGCGTCATGGCCACGTAGAACAACCGGCGCTCGTCCTCGACGCTGCCCTCGAAGCGCGCCTGATCCTTCACACCCTCGCGCGGCAGAATGTGCCAGACGCTCCGCCCACCGGCGCCCTTGGCCGGGAACCGGTTCTTGAGCAGCGACGGCAGGAACACGACCGGCCACTGCATGCCCTTGGCCTGATGCACGGTCATGATTCGGACGGCGTCGGGGTTGGCGTACTGGTTGTCCTGCCAGCCCTCGGGGTAGGCCGAGTCCGCGCGATGCAGCAGGAAGTCGGCGAACGAGCCGTACTTGTCCGCCGGCTTGGAATGGAAGTGGATCGTCTCGAAGTCCGAGATGATCTGGCTGAACTTGCCCAGGTTGTAGAACACGACCTCGCCGCGACCCTCGGGCACGACCTCTTCGCGCACGCCGGCGGTCTCGAGGAAGTTCATGAACACGCGCTGGATCGAGTAGAGCCCCCAGCGCTTCTGATCGGGTAGCGCGAACGCCTCGCGCACCTTGAGCGCGTCGGCGATGGCCGCGCGCAGGTCCTTCTTGGCCAGTCCCAGTTTGGCGTGAGTCCAATGCTGCTCGAGCGACTCCGCGGTCGCCCCCTCGCGGTCGGCGATGAAGTAGAACAGCTGCCGGGCGGCCTCGGCTTCAGGCGTCTCGAACAGGTTGGTCATGCCCGAGACCACGTACGGGATCCCCGCCTCGGAGAGCGCTTTGGTGATCGTCTCGGCGGTGGACTTGACGCTCCGCAGCAGGATCGCCATGTCCGACCACGCCAGCCCGCGCTCGGCGCCGCCCTCCTGGAACGCCACACCGCGCAGGGCGCGGCACTGTTCGACGATGTATTCCGCCTCGGACTCGTGGCTCGAGAACGACAGCGCGACCACGTCGCCGACCTCGGACGCCTGCGCCCCGGTCGGCTTCATGGACTTCTCGAGCCGCTCGGTGTTCTTGGCGATGAAATGCCGCGCGGTCTCGACGATCGCGTCGCTCGAACGGAAGTTCTCCTCGAGCGGCACGGTGTCCACGCCCGGGTACCGCTTCTTGAAGGTGAGGATGTTCCCCACCGCACTGCCGCGCCACTGATAGATCGTCTGGTCGTCGTCGCCGACCACGCAGATGCGCGCGCCGATCGCATGCAGCTCCGAGGCGATGGCCTCCTGGATCGGGTTCACGTCCTGGTACTCGTCCACGATCACGTACTTGATGCGCTCGGCCAGCCGCTGACGCAGCGACTCGTCGCCCTTGAGCGCCTGGACCGCAGCCTCGAGGATCGCCGAGTAGTCGAAATAGCGCTTGGTGCCCAGCAGGTCCCGATACAAGGCCAACCCGTCCAAGAGACTGCTGTCCTTGAGCTTGGGCCGGTTCACCTCGGACTCGCGGATGATCGACAACGCGGTCAGGTAGTGCTTCGTGTCTCGGTAGCGCTTGAGCGGCTGCCCCTTGAGGTCGACCGTCGTGGTGAGCCCGCTCTGCTTGCTGTGCCGGTCGGTGAACAGCCCCAGCTGCACCTCGTTCAGCACCTCGTACTTGAGATAGTCCGCCACCTCGGCCTTGAGCAGCTCCAGCGCGAACGCGTGGATCGTGCCCACGAACATCTCGGCCAGCCCGGGCACCTCGCCCAGCTTTTCGTGCGTGCGCCGGATGATGCGTTCCTTGAGCTCGCCCGCCGCCTTCTCGGTGAACGTGAACGCGACGATGTTCCGCGGCTGCAGCGAATCCGCCCGTCCGGGCGTGAGCAGGTGCACCACGCGCTGCGCGACCACTTCGGTCTTGCCGGAGCCGGCGCACGCGATGAGCTGCAGGTTGCGTCCGGCGTGCTCGATGGCGGCTTTCTGATTCTTGGTGAGCTTCATGGACCTCTCGGGGCGAGCCGACACACGGGTGCCACGGCCCCCGGGGAACGACCGGGCCGCGCGGGTGACGGAATATCGTTTGAGATTATCACGCGACCGCCGCCCTGCGATGCTATTCCCCCGTGGGGCCATGCGCCGGACGGGGGTCGGGCCAGGCGACACCCGGCACACGCCCCCCGAGTGCCTGTCGCTAACCGGCCCGCCCCAAAGCCCATCGCCCGACTGTCCGGCAGGGCCGACCAGCACTTTCCCCGCTCGGCCGCCCCATCACGGTCTGCTATCCTGC
>CAYXRQ010000016.1:0-7628 GCA_964466765.1 uncultured Bifidobacterium sp.
TGGCGATGGTCCACATGGACGGACAGAAGATGTCGAAGAGCCTCGGCAACCTGGTCTTCGTGGACAAGCTCCGCACCGTCTACGACCCGCGGGCGATACGCCTCGGCATCATCGAGCACCACTACCGCATCGAGTGGGAGTGGGACGACACGTTGATGCCGCGCAACCAGGCCAGGCTCGGGTCATGGCTCGCCTCCGCAGGGGGCCGGCTCGGCGCAGGTCTTCTCGAGGCTGTCAGGGCGCGCATGGACGATGACCTCGACACTCCCGGGGCGCTCGCGCTCATCGACGCGGCGGCAGCCGGGGGGGCCGACGTCACAGCGGCCGCCGCCCTCCTCGGGGTCAACCTCGGACGTCCCGTTTCGGTCGGGTGAACAACTCGTCAGCCGATTGACGATTTGTGCAAATGGGTCACACCACGGTGAATCGCCCCTGAATGGGGCATATTCTGTCGCCGTGGTCGAGGGAATCGAGGCATCCCGGGCCCCGCGCCGAGGCAACGTGTACTCGGGTGCAGGGGCATCTCAACAGAGGCTCCGCCGCGTCCTCGCCCCGGTGTCGCGCCGCCTGTGGAAACTGAACATAGAGGGCGCGGAGAACATCCCGGCCGAGGGACCCGCGATCATCTGCCCGAACCACATCAGCTTCTTCGACTCCGTCTTCGTGATGACGTTCGTCGGCCGCAACATCAGTTTCGTCGGCAAGGCCGAGTACATGGACTCGTGGAAGACGAAGCACCTCTTCCCGGCGCTCGGGATGATCCCGATCGACAGGGCCGGCGGTGGAAGGAGCGACGCGGCACTTGATGCAGCGGAGCAGGTCCTGCGGCGCGGCGAACTGTTCGGCATCTACCCGGAGGGCACGCGCAGCCGTGACGGGATGCTCTACAAGGGCCACACCGGCGCCGCCCGTCTGGCGATGAAGGTGGGGTGCCCGATCATCCCCGTCGGGATCGTGGGCACGCGCGAGATCCAGCCGCCCGACACGTTCATGCCGAAGATCGGTCTGGAGTGCACGCTTCGCTTCGGTCGGCCGGTCACTGTCGACCGTTACCTGGACCGGGCGGACGACCACATGGTCTGGCGCGAGATGACTGACGAGGTGATGTTCGAGATCCGCGAGCTGACCGGGCAGGAGTACCGCAACGTGTACGCCTCGAAGCGTCCGGAGACGCTGAATGCGGGCACGGCCGTGGTGTCCCCCGGCGCGGAGGGTGCCCCTAATCCCACGGAGTTGCAGAGCTCCACTCCGTAGAATGGCCCTCCCATGGCCGACATCGCTGTTCTCCTGCCCGATGGCTCCCGCAGGGAGGTCCCCGAGGGCTCCTCGCTGCGCGACGTGGCCGCCGGGATCGGGTCGCGCCTGGCGAAGGCGGCACTCGCAGGGGTCGTGAACGGTGCCGAGGTCGACCTCGGCGTGCGGGTCGGGAACGGTGACTCCGTCGCCATCATCACCGCCGACTCCGACGCGGGGCGCCACGTGCTGCGTCACTCCACTGCTCACGTCCTTGCCCAGGCGGTGGTGCAGCTGTTCCCCGGTGCGCAGTTCTCGATCGGGCCCGCCATCGAGGACGGCTTCTACTACGACTTCGAGCTTCCCGGCGGCCGGACCTTCTCGGAGGACGACCTCGCGGCCATCGAGACGCGAATGCGCGAGATCATGAAGGCTGACCAGCCGTTCGTGCGCGCGGAGGTGCCGGCCGCGGAGGCACTCACGCTCTTCGCGGCGCAGAAGTACAAGTGCGAGATCATCGAGCGGGTCACCACCGGTTCCGCAGACGGTGAGGACTCCGGCGAGGTGGGCGACGGCGGCGTCATCAGCGTGTACCGGAACACCGACGAGTTCGTCGACCTCTGCCGTGGCCCGCACGTCCCGTCCACCGGCCGGCTCGGCCACTTCGCGCTGCAGAAGGTGGCGGGTGCCTACTGGCGCGGCAACGAGAAGGGTCCGATGCTCCAGCGCATCTACGGGACCGCATGGGAGTCCGACGCCGCGCTGAAGGAGCACCTGCACCGCCTCGAGGAGGCCGCCAAGCGCGACCACCGCCGACTCGCGAACGAGCTCGACCTCCTGTCGTTCCCCTCCGAGCTCGGCGGGGGCCTCGCCGTGTGGCACCCGAAGGGGGCCATCGCGCGCAAGCTGATGGAGGACTACAGCCGCCAGCGCCACCAGGACGGCGGGTACCAGTTCGTGTACACGCCGCACCTGGCCAACGCGAACCTGTTCCACACCTCGGGGCACCTCGACTTCTACGCGGACGGCATGTACCCGCCCATGGAGATGGACAACGGCACGTACTACATGAAGCCGATGAACTGCCCGATGCACTGTCTCGTCTTCGACAGCCGCCAGCGCAGCTACCGCGAGCTGCCGCTGCGTCTCTACGAACTCGGCAACGTGTACCGATACGAGCGCGCCGGCACCCTGCACGGGTTGATGCGCATCCGCGGGTTCACCCAGGACGACAGCCACATCTTCTGCACGGAGGAGCAGCTCGCCGAGGAGATCGCCTCGTTGCTCGAGTTCGTCATGAGCGTCCTCCGGCGGTTCGGCTTCACCGACTTCACGGCGAACCTCAGCACCAAGGACCCGCTGAAGTACGTCGGCACCGACGACATGTGGGAGAAGGCCACCGCGGCGCTCGCCGCCGCGCTCGGCCGTTTCGGCCTTGACTACGGCATCAAGGAGGGCGACGGCGCCTTCTACGGCCCGAAGATCGACATCGACGTGCGCGACGCCATCGGGCGCAAGTGGCAGCTCAGCACCATCCAGCTGGACTTCAACCAGCCGGAGAGGTTCAAGCTGGAGTACATCGCCCAGGACGGGTCCCGCCGCCGCCCGGTCATGCTGCACCGCGCGCTGTTCGGTTCCGTGGAGCGGTTCTTCGGTGTCCTCCTCGAGCACTACGCAGGCGCGTTCCCCACGTGGATGGCCCCCGTGCAGGTGAAGGTGCTGCCCGTGTCGCAGGCACACTCCGGCTACGCGGCAGAAGTGGTTGCTGCACTCCGGCACGGGGGCTTCCGTGCCGAGACCGTCGACTCCGACGAGCAGCTCGGCAAGCGCATCCGCAACGCCAAGGTGGACAAGGTCCCGTACGTCCTCGTGGTCGGCGACGACGACGTCGCCGGCGGCACCGTGGGCGTGAACCCGCGCGGCGGGGAAGTGGAGCGCGGCGTCAGCCTGGGCTCCTTCATCGAGCGCATCACTGCCGATGTGTCCGCCGGGCTGTCGGATGGCTGAGGTGGGCCTGGACCGGCTGTGGAACGGGTGGAGGTCCGCCTACGTGCAGGGCTTCAACGACTCTCCCGGCGGGGACGACGGGCAGTCCGTGTTCTCCCGGATCCTCGCGTCCGGAGCCTCCGACGAGGAGGCCCACATCGTGCACCGCGGCCGGACCTGCTTCGTCATCCTCAACGCGTTCCCGTACTCCACAGGGCACATGCTCGTGCTTCCCTTTCGTGAGTTCGCCGACCTCGAGGACGCCACCGCCGAGGAGACAGCCGAACTGTGGGCCACAGTCACCGCCGGCGTCCGCGCCGTGAAGAGGTCGCACAGGCCCCACGCCCTCAACGTGGGCATCAACCTCGGTGCGCCGGCGGGCGGGAGCATCGCGCAGCACCTGCACGTGCACATCGTGCCGCGGTGGGAGGGTGACGCGAACTTCATGACGTCCGTCGCGAACACGCGCACGCTCCCGGAGCCGCTCGACGAGACCGCCGCACGGATCCGTGCGGCATGGGACGACAACGGAACGGAGAACCGATGAGCGACGAACTGCGCGACCAACTGCCGGAGGACCTCAATGCCGTCGACTTCGCGGGGGCGTACGAGTTCCCCGACAACAGCCGCCGCCGGATCCCCGCGTACATCTACGCGGCCCTCGCGCTCGCGGCGGCGTCCGTGTGGGCCACGGCCGACAGGGACACGTCGGTGATCGTGAACGACGGTGCCCTCCTCGCGGCGGGGATCCTCGGATTCGTGGCGCTGATGAGCTTCACGAGCGGCTGGAGGATGACAGTGGACGAGAAGGAGGCGCTCGTGAGGGCCACGGCGAGCGTCGGGTTCGTGACCGGCCACGCCTCCGCCCAGCAGGTGTGGCGCGGGCTCCGTTCCAGGCCGACGTGGAGGATCTTCTGTTACAGCGCGGAGGAGCCGCCGTTGCAGCGCGGTCTGGTGATGGTCGATGCCGTGGACGGACGGGTCGTCGAGGTGCTTGTCGAGGCCAATCCCGACGCGGCATCGCCCCTCGGCGGGACCCCGGCGAACTAGCGTTCCGACGATGTTCGACGGCAGGTTCAGGGCGCCCATCGAGCGCCTCGTGCGCCCCGTCGGGATGCTCCTGCGGCGCACCGGGATGTCCCCGGACCACATGACGGTGATCGGCGTTCTCGTGTCCGTGGGCGCCGCCTTCGCCGTGGGTGCGGGGGCGCTCCGGGTGGGTCTCCTGCTCGTCATCCTCGCCGCGGTGCCTGACATGCTCGACGGCGCGCTCGCGAAGGCGCAGAACTCTGCCAGCCAGCGCGGTGCCTTCTTCGACTCGGTGATCGACCGCGTGACCGACTCCATCCTCCTGGGTGGCGTGGCGTGGTACTTCGCCTCCGAGGAGAGTGCCCACCTCGCGATCCTCCCGATGGCAGTGATGGGGGTCTCGTCTCTCATCTCCTACGAACGCGCGAAGGCCGAGTCCCTCGGGCTCGACGCCAAGGGCGGCCTGATGGAGCGTGCTGAGCGCATCATCGTGCTGTGCTTCGGTCTGCTCTTCGACTACCTCCTCGTGCCGGTCATGTGGGTGATGCTCGTGCTCACCACGGCGACGGCGGTGCAGCGGTTCGTGAAGGTGTGGCGCCAGGCGGAGGTGTCGGCCACAGTCCAGGCGCGCCGTGACCGGCGCCAGGTCCGGCGCGTGACACGGCCGAGCTCGCGGGCGAACCGCAGGACGCTCTCGGTGTCCTCGCGGCAGCGGCGCCGCACACGGCATGGCTAGCCCGCTCGAGGGGGTCACCGGTGCCCTCACGGTGGGCGGCTACAGGGTCGGTTCGCTCGTCGCGCGACTGACCCCCGGCTTCGTTGCCCAGGGCACCGTGTCGCTCCTCGCCCCCGGGATCGCCCTCTCCCTGCGCGAGAAGCGGGGGATGTTCGAGCGCCACCTGCGCCGGGTCAACCCCACCATCTCGCGGTTCGCCCTGCGCCAGATGTCGCAGCAGGCCTTCGACAGCTACATGCGCTACTACGCGGAGAGCTTCCGCCTGCCCTCGCTCAGCAAGCGCCACGTGGACCGCATGTTCACGGTGGACGGGTTCCACCACATCGAGGAGGGGCTGGCGCGCGGCAAGGGCGTCATCCTCGCCCTCCCGCACCTCGGCGGCTGGGAGTGGGCCGGGCGATGGATGGCGGACAGGGGCCACAGGATGACGGTCATCGTGGAGCCGCTGCAGCCGCCGGAGCTGTTCGAGTGGTTCGCCGACCTGCGCCGCAGCCTGGGGATGAACGTCGTGCCGCTCGGTCCCGCCGCGGCGCCCGCGGTCCTGTCCGCACTGCGTGCCAACGAGATCGTGTGCCTGCTCTGTGACCGCGACATCCAGGGCGGCGGTGTGGACGTGTCGTTCTTCGGCGAGCGCACGACGCTGCCTGCCGGGCCCGCCATGCTCGGACTGCGCGCGGGTGCGGCGGTGCTGCCCACGGCGGTCTACTTCACGTCGAAGGTGGACGGGCACCACGCGATCGTGCGGCCGCCGCTCCCGATGGACCGCACGGGCGGCCTCAGGGAGTCGGTCTCCGCGATCACCCAGACGCTTGCGGGTGAGCTCGAGTGGCTGATCCGCCGCGCGCCGGAGCAGTGGCACCTGTTCCAGCCGAACTGGCCGAGCGACCCCGGCTACGGAGCGGATCGTCCCGCAGACCAGGGCTGACCCGTCCCGGCTGGCCGCCGCACCGGCACGGACATCGCGGGTTCACCGCGGGCACGCGCCGCGTTCACCCGCGTTGGGTACATTTGCGGTGTCAACCTGACGCACCGAGCACCAACAGGAGAACAGATGTCACGGGTACAACTGGCACTGAACGTGGGCAACCTCGCCGCGGCGATCGAGCACTACACCAAGATGTTCGGGGTCGGCCCCGCCAAGGTGCGCGAGGGTTACGCCAACTTCGCCGTCGCCGACCCGCCGCTCAAGCTGGTCCTCATCGAGGGGCACGGCGAGCCGGGCACGCTGAACCACCTCGGTGTCGAGCTCGGCTCGACCGAGGAAGTCGCGGCCAAGATCGAGGAGTCGCGCGGTCTCGGGTTCGACATCACGGTGCAGGACGAGACGACCTGCTGCTTCTCGGTGCAGGACAAGGTGTGGATCAACGACGGCGAGGTGCCGTGGGAGTGGTACACGGTCCTCGAGGACGCGCCGCAGGACACGTCCCTCGTCCGTCTGGGCGCGAAGCCCGTGATCATGGCCGAGGCCGGCGGCCGCGTCTGCGGGCCCGACGGATGCTGCTGAGGCGCCACCTCGGGGAGTTCCTCGGCACCGCCCTCCTCGTGATGGCCGTCGTCGGCTCGGGCATCATGGCCACGAACCTCACCGACGATGTCGGGCTCCAGTTGCTCGCGAACGCGGTGGCCACGGGCGGCGCGCTCTTCGCACTCATCACCGTCTTCGGGCCCGTGTCGGGTGCGTCGTTCAACCCGGTCGTCTCGGTCATCAGCCACCTGCTGGACGGTGGTCCGGGGGTGAGGGTCCTGTTTGCCGACATCGCGGCACAGTTCGGCGGCGCGGTCGCGGGGTGCTGGGTCGCCAACGCGATGTTCTCGCGGCCGTGGCTCGAGACCTCCACCAAGATCCGCGACGGCGGGCCGCAGTGGTTCGCCGAGGCGGTCGCCGTCGTCGGACTCGTGCTCGTCATCAGGGGCGGCACCGCGGCACGGGGGAACGTGGCGGCGATGGTCGCCGCATGGATCACGGGTGCGTACTGGTTCACCTCCTCCACGAGCATCGCGAACCCCGCAGTGGCGTTCGGGAGGATGTTCTCTGACTCGTTCGCGGGGATCTCCCCGGGGTCGACGCCGATGTTCGTGGTGATGCAGGTCCTGGGCGGGGCCGTGGCACTCGGCCTGTCGGCCGTGCTCTTTGCCCGGAGCGACTGATGCCGGGAATCCTGTTCCTCTGCGTGCACAACGCCGGCAGGTCGCAGATGGCCGCCGGCTTCGCGCGCCGGGCAGGTGCCGGCCGCGTCGAGGTGTTCTCAGGGGGTTCGGAGCCGGCCGGTGCCGTCAACCCCGCGGCGGTTGCCGTGATGGCGGAGGTCGGGATCGACATCGCGGGTTTCGTCCCGCAGAGGTTCACCGACGATCTCCTCGCGAGGGTGGACGTTGTCGTCACCATGGGGTGCGGGGACACGTGCCCGTACGTGCCGGGGAAGCGCTACGTCGACTGGCCGCTGGACGACCCGAAGGGCCGCCCCGTCGAGGAGGTCCGGCGGATCCGTGACGAGATCAGCGCGTTGGTCGACGACCTCGTCGCTCAGCTGTAGGCGGCGAACAGCTCGCCGATCGCCTTTGCCTGGCCGCCCGAGGTGGACGACATCACCGCGATCGGGTGCACGCCGGTCGCGGCCCACTCGGCCAGCCTGTCGCGCACGCG
>CAYXRQ010000016.1:7728-12259 GCA_964466765.1 uncultured Bifidobacterium sp.
GCGAGCTCGAGCATCTTGTTGCGCAGCGTCGCCAGGTACACCGGCGGCAGCTGCCCTCCGAACCTCTCGTTCGCGCGCATCGCCTCCACGTAGTGACGGATGTCCGAGAGCGGCTTGCCGGTCTCGACGCCGAGCCGCGACGTGACCGGCCCGTGGCTGACGCCGATGCCGAACCGGAACCTGCCGCCGGACACCTCGTGGATGTGGGCCGCTGTGTTCGCCGCCTCGACGGGATGGCTGTAGTAGATCGGCTGGATGGACGTCCAGTAGGGGATGGTGGACGTCTCGTGCGCGAGCGACACGCACAGTCCCATCGTTCCCCCCAGGCTGGGGCACGCGATGCCGGAGAACCCGCGTGACTCTGCCTCCTTCGCGATGTCCAGCATCGCCCGCCGCTTTCCCGCGGTGGCGACGATCGAGAGTGCGGGGCGGAAGGACGCTTCTTCTGGCATGCCAGTACCGTAGCCCCCATGCTGCGCGTGGGAATGGTGTGCCCCTACAGCCTCACGATCCCCGGCGGCGTCCAACAGCAGGTCCTCGGGCTCGCGCGCGCGATGAGGGCACAGGGCCACGAGGTGCGCGTGCTCGGGCCGTGCGACGGCCCCCCGCCGGAATCGTTCGTCACGCCCCTCGGCAACAGCCTCCCCACAGCGGTCAACGGGTCCATCGCGCCGCTCGCCCCCGACGTGCCGGCGGCGCTGCGCACCATCCGCGCGCTGAACGACGAGGCGTTCGACGTGCTCCACGTCCACGAGCCTCTCGTGCCTGGCCCTTCGCTCTCTGCGGTCCTCATGAAGCTCGCGCCGATCGTCGCCACGTTCCACTCGGCGGGGGAGTCCGCGGCGTACCGAGTCTTCAACCGCCAGCTCACCCGCATCGCATCGCGCATCGACATCCGCGTGGCAGTGTCGAAGGACGCAGTGGAGCTCGCCCAGCGGTACGTCTCGGGCGAGTACGAGGTGCTCTTCAACGGGATCGAGCTGGATGCGTACTCGGGGGCGGAGCTCCCGAGGGAGAACGCAGTGTTCTTCGTCGGCCGCCACGAGCCGCGGAAGGGCCTCGGTGTGCTGCTCGGCGCGCTCGAGCACCTCCCTGCCGATGTCGCACTCTGGGTCGCCTCCGACGGTCCCGAGACCGCCGAGTTGAGGCGCAGGTTCGGTTCCGACCCGAGGGTCGAGTGGCTCGGCCGGATCAGTGACGCCGAGAAGGTCGAGCGGCTGAAACGGGCTCGGGTGTTCTGCGCCCCGTCGCTGCGGGGGGAGTCATTCGGCGTGGTGCTCCTCGAGGCAATGGCGGCGGGGACCCCCGTCGTGGCGAGCAACATCGACGGGTACACGAACGTGGCGACCCACGATGCCGACGCGCTCCTGGTGGAGCCGGGTGACGAGCGAGCCCTCGCGGCCGCGATCGCCAGGGTGATGGTGGACCCGCGAATTGCGGCCCGTCTCGTCGCGGCGGGCACGAAACGTTCGTCCGGGTACTCGATGGACGCCCTGGCCGCCCACTACGTGGGGCTCTACGAGCGTGCGCTCCGGATGGAGGAGGCCGACCCGACCGTGGTGGAGGTGCCACGTATGCTGAGACGGTTCGAGCACCGCCTCGTGAGGCGCCCGAGAATCCGCAGGGACTGACCGATCCCCCTGCGGCGCCGGTTCCCCTCGCCGGGGCTGGCATGAGACCAGGGGATCAGGGGACCAGGAGACAAAGAGACACCATGGAGATCGCACTCATCGTCATCGCGGCGGTCGTCGTCATCGGCGTGCTGCTCTACAACTCGCTCATCCAGCGGCGCAACCGGGTCGACAACGCCTGGTCCCAGATCGACGTGCAGCTGAAGCGCCGCCTCGACCTGATCCCGAACCTCGTGGAGACGGTGAAGGGCTATGCGGAGCACGAGAAGTCCACTTTCGACGCCGTCATCTCCGCGCGCCAGGCCGCGATCGCCGCGCCGGCCACCCCCGCAGCGCAGGCCGGTGCGGCAAACGCCGTGACGGGAGCGCTGCGCCAGCTGTTCGCGCTGTCCGAGGCGTACCCCGACCTCAAGGCGAACGCGAACTTCCTCGCACTCCAGGAGGAACTGACCTCGACCGAGAGCCGGGTGGCCTATGCCCGCCAGTTCTACAACGACGAGGTCCTCGGGCTGAACAACGCCATCCAGAAGATCCCCGGTGTTTTCGTCGCCCGACTCGCCGGAATCGGGCCCCGTGACTACTTCGACGCGGAGCCCGCGGCGGACAACCCGCCGAAAGTCCAGTTCTGAGGCCCGGGCCTTCGTAGGCTCGGAGTCCCATGCACGATCTCATCTCCTCGAACAAGCGCCGCACGGTCATGTTGATGACCGTCTTCGTGGCGTTGCTCGTCCTCGTGGGGATGTCCGTCGGCGTCCTCGTGGGCAACGGCACCGCGGGCACCGTCATCGCCCTCGTCCTCGCCGGGGGCATGGCCTTCGGCTCGTACTGGAAGGCCGACCGGATCGCGCTGGCCGTGAGCCGGGCCGTGCCCGCGGACCCCGCCGTGTACCCGCGCCTGCACAACCTGGTGGAGGGCCTGTGCATCGCGAGCGGACTGCCGAAGCCCGGTGTCTACGTGATCGAGGACGAGGCGCCGAACGCATTCGCCACGGGGCGCAACCCCCAGCACGCCGCGATCGCCGTGACCACCGGACTGCTGGAGAAGATGAACAGGGTCGAGCTGGAGGGCGTCGTGGCGCACGAGCTCTCCCACATCCGCAACTACGACATCCTCGTCTCCACTCTCGCGGTGACCATGGTCGGTGCGGTGGCCATCCTCACCGACGTGACCATCCGCCTGATGTGGTGGAACGGCGGGCGCGTCTCGCGCAGCGGCGACCGCGAGGACTCGTCCAACCCCCTCGCATTCGTCGGCCTCGCCCTCCTGATCCTGGCGCCTCTCTTCGCCCGCCTGATGCACGCAGCGGTCAGCCGGAACCGGGAGTCCCTGGCCGACGCCTCGGCGTGCCAGATGACCCGCTACCCGCCGGGCCTCATCTCGGCCCTCGAGAAGCTGCGCGACGACGTGACGGTGACCCATTCGGCGTCGATGGCCACCGCCCACATGTGGATCGAGCAGCCCCTCTCCGGCGTGGGTGACACCGGACGGCTGGCCCGGTTCCATAACCTGTTCAACACGCACCCCCCGATCGAGGAGCGCATCGCGCGCCTCAAGGAGATCTGACATGAAGAAGCGCACGTCCCTCGCAGTGCTCGTGGCGGCTGCCGTCCTGGCGCCGGTCCTGTCCTCCTGTGGGGGCGGGGGCGCAGTGGACGGCGCCACCGAGACCTCGGGTGTCACCGACACGACCGGACCGGGCGCGCCGGCAGTCGTGTACCCGCTCACGGGGCTCCCCGTCGACGATGCAGCGAAGGCTGCACGGCCGGCCCTCGTGGCGAAGATCGACAACCACCCGAACGCACGGCCGCAGGCAGGTCTCAACAAGGCTGACATCGTCATCGAGGAGAACGTGGAGGGTCTGACCCGCTTCGCCGCCGTGTTCCACAGCGACGGCAGCGACCCGGTCGGCCCGCTGCGCAGCGGCCGCACACAGGACAAGATCTTCCTCGGCTCGTACAACAAGCCGCTCTTCATGTGGAGCGGCGGCAACTACCGCGTGACACAGGTGATCAACAAGAGCGAACTGGTGAACATCGGGCACTCCGCCTCCAGGGGCAAGGCCGGGTACTACCGCGAGAAGACGCGCAAGATCCCGCACAACCTGTACGCCAGCACCACCAAGGGCTGGGGGCTCGCGCCCGAGGGGTCCGGCCCGCCGCCCCCACAGTTCCTGTTCCGCGGCGTGAGCGACGCGCTGCCGTCGACGGCGGTGCCGGTGGACGGGGCGAAGATCTCCATGTACAACGTGAAGGTGTACTGGAAGTGGGACGCAACCGCCGGCCAGTTCCTGCGCTACACGGAGAACGTGAAGCGCGAGCTCGAGCCGCACATGTCCGCGGAGGGCACCACGCCGGTGGACCAGGTGAACGCCAAGAATGTCGTCGTTCTCTACTGCACCTACAAGCGCAGCTGGGCGGACCGCAAGAGCCCCGAGGCGCAGACCACGGGGAAGGGCGACGGCTTCGTGCTCACGGAGGGCAGGATCATCCCGATCACCTGGACCCGGGCCGAGCAGAAGGATGTCTTCACCTTCACCGACGCGAACGGCGCGGTCGTCCGCATGACCCCGGGCCGCACGTGGATCGAGCTCGGGTTCAAGAAGTCCCTCGCCCAGGTCGACCCGGGCGTCGACCCGAAGAAGGTCGGCTGGCCGGCCACCTGAGCCACCGTCCGTGACCATTGTCCGCCAGGAATGGCGGGTGAACGGGCGCGGGACCCTCGGTACGCTTTTCCCATGACCTCTCCGTCCCAGTCCTCCGTCGGCACCCAGCGCGTCAAGCGCGGGCTCGCAGAAATGCTGAAGGGCGGCGTCATCATGGACGTCGTCACCCCGGAGCAGGCCCGCATCGCCGAGGACGCCGGCGCGTGCGCGGTCATGGCGCTCGAGCGCGTGCCCGCT
>CAYXRQ010000017.1:0-12177 GCA_964466765.1 uncultured Bifidobacterium sp.
CAGGCACACGGGCGTTGCGATCATGCGGGCGAGTGCTGCGTGGGCGCGCATCTCGCCGGGGGCGAACGGCTGCTCCAGCAACCCGACCCCGAGACCGTCGAGGAACGCGAGCCGGCCGGGATCGGACGGGTCGTACGCGCCGTTGGCGTCGACGTGCAGTTCCACACCGGGCGGGAGCGCGGCGCGCACCTCGCGCACGACCTCCACGTCGTTCCCCGGCGCGATCTTGACCTTCACCCGCGAGTAGCCCTCTGCGGCGCGCGCGACGCACTCCGCAACCGTGTCATCGATGTCGTCGTGCAGGCCCACGACCACGCCCACTCTCACGTTGCCGGGGGCACCGCCGAGGGCCTTCGCGAGCGACACACCGCGCTGGCGCGCCTCGATGTCGGCGAGCGCGGAGGTGAAGGCGTGCGCCGCCATGGGCATGGCCGCGAGGGCCAGGTCCTCCTCGTCGAGATCATCGTCGTCCATGTCGTCGCGGTCAGATGCGAGGGCGGGAATGACCACGTCCGTGAGGTGCCGGCACGAGACCTCCGCGGTCTCCCCCGTGTAGAAGGACCCCTCGGGAGCGACGTTCTCGCCCCACCCGACGGTGCCGTCATCGGCAGTGACCTCCACAAGGGTCGCGGTGCGGGACGTGTGGTCGCCCGCGGACGTGCGCAGGGGTGCCGCCAACTGCAGCGGGATGCGCACGATCCGGACCCGTTCGATGCGCATTGTCTCTCCTTGCATTGCAGGTGCCAGTGCCCGGAGTGGGGATCGAACCCACAAGGTGTCGCCACCCGGGGGGTTTAAGCCCCCTGCGTCTGCCAGTTCCGCCATCCGGGCGGGAACGACCTCAGGCTACGCGTGGCTCGTGGACCTGCGCCGTGAACTGGAGCATCGCCCGCCACAGCAGGGTGCGGACACGGTCGGCATCGGGAGGGGTGAGGCGGTTGATGACGATGACGCCCTCGATCATGTCGCCGATGATGGCCGTGAGCGGCCTGTCCGCCACCCGCACCGCGACCACACCGCCCGTGCCGGCCCGGCCCCGCTTGACAGTGCGGTCGACGCCCACGATGCGGGGCGGCGAGCGGAACCCGGGGACGGCGAGACCGAGGTCCTGCGCGCGCATGGCAAGCACCCTGGCAGCCGCAGTGAAGTGGGATGTCCCCGCCGGTCTCATGCGTGCATCGTGCCAGAGGGGTGTTGCACCCGCCTCCTAGGGTTGCGGGATGGCGGACGATGACCTCAACCCGAACCAGTTCGAGGTCATGTCGTCGCTGCGCATCCCGGAGGGGTGGCAGCCGCTCGACCCCGGTGTCGTCGTGGCGGTCGAGACGCTCCTCGTCGAGGCACTCGCGCCGTTGCGCGGAAGCTTCACCGCGGAGAACCCGCTGCGCATCAACAAGAACGGCCTGTCCACGGTGCACGGGTGCGAGAAGTTCCATGTGGAGCAGAAGCGCCAGCCGTTCGCATGGAACGTCAACACCGTTCGCGGCACCATCGTGCACAAGGCCGTCGAGCTCATTCTCAACTGGCCCGGTCCGGTCACACCCGCCGACGTCGTCGACGAGGCGATCAGCGCCATCGCGGACAACCCGCGGGAGAGCGCGAGCGATTTCCTCGACCAGTTGCCGCCCGCCCAGATGGCCGAGCTGCGCGGTGCCGTGATGGCGGCCGTCACCAACTTCGTCGACTGTTTCCCCCCGTTGAAGAAGCAGTGGCGGCCGCTGGTGGAGTACTCGGTCCTGTACGACCTGTTCGACAAGTCGGTGCAGTTCAACACGCGCATGGACCTCGTCATCGGCCAGCCCGGGCGGCGCGTGCTGATCGACCTGAAGACCGGACGCGTCACGCCCACCCACCGCGACGACCTCCGCTACTACGCGCTCATCGAGACGCTGCGCACGCGGCAGGCACCGCGGTTGCTCGCCTCCTACTCGCTCGACTCAGCCCGCCTCGACGACGAGGACGTCACCGAGGGCGTTCTCCAGGCCGCGGTCCGCCGCACGGCCGCCGGTGCTCTCGCGATAGCGGAGCTGCAGATGCGCTCGCGGGAACCGGTCGTGCGGCCGGGCGTGCAGTGCCGCTGGTGCCCGGTGGCCGGGGACTGCGAGCAGGGCCAGCGCCACCTGCGTGCGATGTCCGGCGAGGAAGACGACGCCTGACAGCGGGGTCAGCCCGCCACTCTGACGTGGGGCGTCATCACCGCGAACGGAACCCCGAGGCCGGCGGCGGCGCGCACGGTGCTGATGAGCCGGCCCTCCTGGACGGCCGGCTTGGGGGGTGACATCACGTCGGGACCGGCGTGCGCGAACAACGCGTGGATGTCCTCCACGCTCACGACCATTCCCCACAGCGACGCACCCGGCGCCGTGACGTGCGGGCCCGAGACGATCTCGATGACCGCGTTGTCGAACGTGTGGAACCTCTGCTCCACACCACGGCCGGCGTCGCGCACCCTCTTCAACGGCAGCCCCAGCACTCGCTCCACGGCCTCGCTGGTGCGGGCACCGTCATCGGTGTTGACCACCACGTGGTCGAGTGCGACGCCGACAGTGGGCCCGATCGTGTTGCTGCCGGCGGCGGCACCGCCGGTGCGGAACCTGGTGACGATCCCGTCGACGTCTGCGTCGGAGTCGGCCCCCGACGACACGGTCCAGTCGAGAAGGCCCGGAGTGCCCCCGTCAACGACAAACGCCACGTCTCCCATGAGGGACGTGGCGTCGTTGAACGTGAACCCGAGTTGTTCCCACGGCCCGCGCTCGCCCCCCAGTCGGAGGCTGACGAGCCGTGTCACCTGTGTGGCCTCAGCCGCGGCCCATGTTGGGGCGCTTGCCGTGGTTGGCCTTCGAGCGGCGCAGGCGCGCCTTGCGCTTCTTGGTCTTCTTCGACATAGGAAGACGAGACTATCGGCGACTAGGCCTTGCGCCAACGGGCGCGGCCGTCCGAGTACGGGGTGCCGTCGGTCTTCGTGGTGGAGCAGACGTATGCGGTTCCGGAATAGGTGCCCTGCGCCCCCTTCGGGCTGCAGAAGGCGCCCGGCTTGATCGTGGGGACGGCACCCCCCTTGGCCGGGGCAGTGGTCGCAGGCGCCACCGTGGACGCAACGGTGCTCCCCGACGAGGGCACAGTGGTGACGGGCGTCCCCGGCGAGGTGGTGACGGGTGACGTTGCGGAAGCCGAACCCCACGGTGCGAGCGTGGTCCCGACGCACTGACCCTTCAGCCTCTTCTCGATGAAGCGGTACTCGCTCTCGTCCATGGACAGCGACCACCTGGACTTCACCGCGACCCAGTCGGACAGGTACGTGCAGTGCATCTCGGTGTTGCGAGGCATCCACTGCGGCGGGTCCTTCTCGCCCTTCGAACGGTTGGACGAGGCCGTCACCGCGACGAGAGCGCGCGGGTCGGACAGGTCATTCGCGAACGCCTCGCGCCGCGTGGCAGTCCATCTGCCCGCACCGGAGTCCCACGCCTCTTTCAACGCCACCACGTGGTCGATGTCGAGTTCAGAGGGATCCGTGACGGTGACCTTGTCGTACGTGGAGTACCAGTCACCTGCGATGACCTTGCAGCCGAACATGTCCACCTGTGCCGGTGATGTGCTCTCGTCGATGAGTGCCTCCTCGCGCGTGTTGCAGGAGTCCCCGTCGGCGTCCACCCAGTGCCTGAACTTCGAGCGCGCGTAACCGGCCGGCTGCTCGCGGCGGATCGGTATGCGCGCCAGCACATCGAGGGCCGAGCTCACGGCCGGGCTGACCGACGGGCCGGCCGAGGCCTTCGACACAGTGGATGTCGCGGCCGGGCGCGAGCCCGCCGCTGCCTGGGTCTCGACCGGGGCTGATCCTGCGGATGCGCAACCAACCGAGAACGCGACCGCAAGCGCCGGGAAGACGATGATCGCCCGCTTCTGCCCCATGGTCATCATGTCTACACCGTTCCAGTCCGCGCGCGGATCTCAGCCGTGCGGCCCGGCGGACCCGTCGTCATGAGTTGCTTCGAAGTCGAGCACCTCTCGGCAATGCCCACACACAGCAAGAGGATCGACCGGGTGGCCGCAGGGGGTGTGGACGATGAGGGGTGTGGGGGCGCCGAGCACCCACTTGTCTCCCCAGGCCTTCAGCATGATGATCGCGCCGTACAGGTCACGGCCCATGTCGGTGAGCCTGTACTCGAACCTCTCGGGCTTATCGGAGTACTTGACCTTCTCGACGACGCCCGCGGACACCAGGCGCGTGAGGCGGTCGGTCTGGATGTTGCGCGCGACCCGCAGCTGGTTGTTGATGTGCTCGAACCGGACATTCCCGCGGAAAATCTCGCGGAGGATGAGCAGCGTCCACCAGTCGCCAACGACACTGAGAGCAGCCGCGAGGCCGTTGTTCATCGGGCCGTGGTCCCGCTGTCTGGGCATGGGGGCAGACCCTAGTTCTGGGGTGTGCCACTTACGGGAAATACACCCGTGGCATTTGCCTAAATATTGGCTGTGGCCGTCTCCTGGGGAGCGGGATCATCCAGTTCGATGAAGATGCACTCGCCGGGGCAGACGTCAGCCGCCTCCACCACGGACTTGTGGTGCCGCGGCTCGACCCTCGCCATGGACCCCGCGCCGCCCGGGTCGTTCTGGATGATGCCGCGCTCCACCACGTAGGCAATGCCGTCCTCGAGCAGCGTGAACGCCTCCGGGCAGTGGTCCTCGCAGAGACCGTCCCCGGTGCACAGGTCCTGGTCGATCCACACGCGCATGGGGAGTGACGGTACAGCCGGACACCGGCCGCGGCCCTAGCCTGCCCGCATGCCAGGCGACACCCTCCCCCCGCCGCCCGTGGCGGAGCGCCGCCCCCACACGTGGGAGCGACCCACCGGCGACATGCAGGACGACTGGGCGTGGCTCGCCGACAGGGACGATCCCGCGGTCATCCAGTACCTCGAGGCCGAGAACGCCTGGGCTGATGCCTGGTTCGCACCGCACGCTCCCGTCATCGAGGGGTTGTTCGCCGAGATCAAGTCCCGTGTCAAGGAGGACGATGATGCAGTGCCCGCGCGCCGCGGGCGATGGTGGTACACGAGCCGCACGGCGACGGGCCTCGCGTACCAGGTCCACACGCGCGGCCCCTCCCGCGACGACGCGGCGGCGCAGGTGTTGCTGGACGAGAACGTCGAGGCCGCGGGTCATGAGTACTTCGCCCTGAACGTGTTCGACGTGTCCCACGACGACCGGGTGCTCGCATGGTCGGGCGACACGGACGGCAGCGAGCTCTACACGCTGCGGTTCCGTGACATCGCCACGGGCACCGACTCCGGCGAGGAGATCCCCGGGACCACGTGGGGCGGTTCGGCGTGGTCGGCGGACGACTCGGTGTTCTTCTACGTGGTGCCAGACGCCGCGATGCGCCCGTGGAGGGTGATGCGCCACGTCATGGGCACGCCGCACACGCAGGACTCGGTCGTGCTCGAGGAGACCGACGAGCGGTTCTTCCTGTCCGTCGACCTCACGAAGTCGCAGAAGTGGATCGTCATCGAGTCCTCCAGCCGGACGAGCAGCGAGGCGTACCTGTTGCGCGCGGACGACCCCCACGGCGCACCCGTGTCCGTGCGGCCGCGGCGGGATGAAGTGGAGTACTCCGTCGACCACTGGGGTGACCGCTTCGTCATCGTGCACAACGAGGGTGCGCTCGACTTCAGGGTGGACACCGCACCGGAGGACCGGCCGGGCGACTGGCACACGTTCGTGGCGCACGAAGAAGGCGCCCGCATCACAGCGTTCGAGTGCTTCGACGGGTTCGCCGCGATGCAGCGCTGGGTGGCCGGCCAGCAGGTCATCTCCGTCGTGCGCCCGGACGGGTCCTCCATCCCGCTGCACATCCTCGACGAGCCCCACGAGGCGGAGATAGACGCGAACCCCGAGTACGCCACAGGATCGCTCCGCATCGCCTTCCAGTCCCTCACCATGCCGCCGACGGTGGCGGAGGTCGACATCGCCACCCTCGGCATCGCCGTGCTGAAGCGGACGGAGACACCGAACGTGGACCTCTCCGCGTACGTGTCGTCACGGATGTGGGCCGGGGCACCCGACGGCACCCGCGTGCCGTTCGACCTCGTGCACCGTGCGGACGTGCCGCTCGACGGCTCCGCGCCGTGCCTGCTGTACGGGTACGGCAGTTACGAGGCCTCGATGCCGCCCTGGTTCTCGGTGGCCAGGCTCTCGTTGCTCGACCGCGGGATGGTCTGGGCGCTCGCCCACCCGCGTGGCGGCGGCGAGATGGGGCGCAACTGGTACCTGCAGGGCCGGCTGCTCGCGAAGAAGAACACCTTCACCGACACTCTCGCGGTCGCGCACGCGCTCGGCGACGGTCTCGTGGATGCATCACGGATCGTGGTCCGCGGGGGCAGTGCAGGCGGCCTGCTCGTGGGGGCCTGCATCACGATGGAGCCGGGCACGTTCGCCGGTGCCGTCGCGGAGGTCCCCTTCGTGGACGTCGTGACCACGATGAGCGACCCCTCGCTCCCCCTCACCGTCACCGAGTGGGAGGAGTGGGGCGACCCCAGGTCAGAGCCGTACGCCTCCTGCATGCTCGGCTACTCCCCCTACGACAACACCGTGGCGGCGCCGTACCCCGACCTGTACGTGACGGCCGGCCTGAACGACCCCCGCGTGAGTTACCACGAGCCGGCCAAGTGGGTCGCACGCATCAGGGCGGTGTCCCCCTCCACCACCGTCGTCCTCAAGTGCGAGATGGGTGCGGGTCACGGGGGCCCGTCCGGGCGGTACGACCGCTGGCTGGACGAGGCGCGCACGCTCGCGTTCGTGCTGTCGGCGGTGCGGTCCGTGCCGGACGGAGTCAGTTGAGGGCGGCGGCGAGGAACAGCGCACCCATCATCGCCACATTGCGCAGCACGTCGGCCCAGCCGGGCGGGCGCACCGATCGGGTGCCGAAGCATGCGCACGGGACCGTGCTGCCGGTCGCGACCTGCACCGCGAGGAACACCGTGAAGATGAGCAGCAGCAGGGTCGCCAGCCCGTAGACGGGCGCGAAGGGCGGCAGCACCACAAGGCACACGCCGAGCAGGAGTTCCACGGGCGGCACGACCAGCTGCACCGGTCGCGGCAGTCCCTGTGCGCGCGCGGCATCTCGCCACTGCGCGGGTGCGGTGACCTTGTTGGCACCGGCCCATGCGAATGCGACCCCGACGGCGCCCGCGAGGACGCGTGCGGTGGTGCTCACCCCGCGGCGACGGCGCGCGTGACCTTGCCGCGGTAGAAGGCCATCGCATCACCCGCGTCGTCGATGTTGTCGAGCGCGGCGACCTGGCCCACCACCATGTAGTGGTCACCGAGCTCGATCTGGGAATGGACCGTGCAGTCGATCGTGGCGATGACCCCCGGCAGCCGCGGGAGACCCGTCTCGGACGCGGTCCACTCGACGCCGGCGAACTTGTCGTCTGCCTCCTTCGCGAACCTCCAGCAGAGCTCGTCCTGGCCGTCGGCGAGCACGTTCACGCAGAACCGGCCCGTTGCCGCGATCTCCGCCCACGAGTGCGAGTTCACGCCCGGGAGGAATCCGACGAGTGCGGGCTCCAGCGAGACGGACACGAACGAACCGATCGTGATGCCGCGCGGCGTGCCGTCCGTGCCGAACCCGGTCACGACCACGACGGACGTGGGCACGTGGCCGAGCACCTGGCGGAACTTTGCTGAGTCGAAGACGTCTGTCACGTCCACACAGTAGACCGCAGGGGGCGGCCACCGGTCAGACGGCGACGGTCTGGTTCTCGCGGGCGGCGAACACCTCGACCCCCGCGAACCCGCACGTGGCCATGGAGTCAAGCGCGTCGTCGGTGCGCGTGGGATCGTGGTGGAACAGCGCCAGGCACTTCACCCCGCACGACTGCGCGATGGACATCGCGAACTCCGGGGTGCAGTGGCCCCAGTAGTACTTCTGCCTGAACTCGTCGGTCGTGTACTGGGAGTCATGGATGAGGAGGTCGGCACCCTCGACGAGTTCCCTCACCTCGTTGGTGATGCCGAACGAGCCGTCGTAGTTCTGCTGGTGGTCCGAGATGTACGTGATGACCTTGCCGGCCCACTCGATGCGGTACCCGACGGTGGGGCCGATGTGCGGCACGGCGCGGGACCTGATGGTCACGGTGCCGACCGTGAAGTCCGCGTTCATCACGTCGTGGAAGCGGTACTTGCCGGGCAGGATGTCGAGGCCGACGGGGAACGTGGGCGGCTTCACGACGGCGCGCATCGCGTCCTGCAGGGACACGCCGTCCTCCTGCACCGGGCCGTACACGTCGACCTCGGTGGAGGCATCGAAGATCGGCGGGAAGAACGGGATGCCCTGCACGTGGTCCCAGTGGAGATGGGTGAGAAGTGCGGTTCCGACGAACGGCTTCCCCGACGCCTGCCACTGCTCACCGAAGTAACGCAGCCCGGTTCCCATGTCGCACACGATGGGATTCTCCCCGGGGACCTGGATGGAGACGCACGAAGTGTTGCCGCCGTACCGGACGGTGGACGGCCCGTGGCACGGCGTGGAGCCGCGCACGCCATGGAACGTGACGAGAATGTCTGTGGCCCCCACGAGGGTCACGCTACGCACCGAAAAACTCTCGGTAAACAGCCGGCGGGGGTGACGGTTGTCGCACGGCGGCGACTACCGTCGGCGAAATGAGCCATCCGATCGTCACGTCCACCGTCAGCGCGAACGGGGTCGACTTCACCTATCTCGAGTGCGGGTCCGGCCCGCTTGCTCTGTGCCTGCACGGTTTCCCGGACAGCGCCCACTCGTGGCGTCACCTCCTCCCCGCCCTCGCCGATGCCGGTTACCGGGCGGTCGCCCCGTTCACGCGCGGGTACGCGCCCACCAGCGTCCCGTCGGACGGTTTCTTCCAGACGGGTGCGCTCTCGGCGGACGCGAACGCGCTCCACACCGCCCTGGGAGCCGGCCCGGACGCGGTCCTCATCGGCCACGACTGGGGCGCACCGAGCGTGTACGGCGCCGCGGCCAGCGAGCCCGCGCGCTGGGCGAAGGTCGTCGGCATGGCCGTGCCGCCCGGCGGCGCCATGAACGTTGCGTTCGTGACGAACCTGGAGCAGATCAAGCGCAGCTGGTACATGTTCTTCTTCCAGCACCCGCTGGCGGACATGGTGGTGCCGGCGAACGACCTCGCGTTCATCGACATGCTGTGGGCGGACTGGTCACCGGGGTTCCCCGCCGCCACCGACATCGCGAACGTGAAGGACTGCCTGCGCGACCCGGCGAACCTCACGGCCGCACTCGGCTACTACCGCGCGACGCTCGGCACGGGCGCACGGCACCCGGACTACGACGCCATCCAGGCGGCAGGATCCGGCCCGCTGCCGCAGCCGACCCTGTACCTGCACGGTCGCAACGACGGCTGCATCGGCGCCGAGGTTGCCGAGAGCGCACGCGCGATGTGCGACTGGGCGCGGGTGGAGATCGTGGAGGGGGCCGGGCACTTCCTGCAGCTCGAGCAGCCCGCGCGAGTGAACGAACTGGTCGTCGGTTTCCTCACGGGAGCCTGAGCACGCCCCCGTCGCGCGCGGCGAGTCCCTCGCGCACGAGGTCGTCCACAAGTCGTCGCGCCCGCGCAGTGTCGTGGTCCAGTCCCATCGCGGCGACGACGTCCTCCTCCCGCTTGCACCCCGCGGCAAGGGCCCTCATCGCCCTCCCCCTCGCCTGCCTGTCGGAGCCCTCGAACCTCGCCTGCGGCCGGCTCGCCCCGGCGGATGCAGGTGCGGGGTCCGGCGCACCGCCGCGCGAGGCCACCAGCCACCGGCACTGCCCCGCCACGGGGCACGACCCGCACGACGGGTTGCGGGCGGTGCACACACGCGCACCGAGATCCATGACCACCTGGTTCCACTCCCATGCCTGGCCCGGCGGGACGAGCGCATCGGCACGGGTCTGCAGCCCGCGCGCGCTCATCGGTGCGTTGTCCAGCCGTGACAGCACGCGCGACACGTTGGTGTCGACCACCGCCGCGTCCGAGCCGTGGGCGAACGCAAGGACGGCACGCGCCGTGTACTGGCCGACACCCGGGAGCGCGAGGAGCTGCCCCAGCGTGGCCGGGACCTCGCCTCCGTGGTCGCGCGCGATCACGGTCGCGGCATCGCGGAGGTTGCGGCAGCGGCGCGGGTAGCCGAGGCCCTGCCACAGCTGCAGTGCGTCCCCCAGCGGGGCGGCGGCGAGCGCGGCGGGCGAAGGGAAGGCCTTCATGAACGCCTCGTACTTCGGCAGCACGCGGCCCACCGACGTCTGCTGCAGCATGACCTCGCTGACGAGCACGGCCCACGGGTCGCGCGTGCGCCTCCACGGCAGGTCCCTCAGTTCGGTGCCGCCCCACGGGAGCAGGGCGGCGACGATCTCCTCGTCGCGGGTCAGCCGGCCCACACGTCCTGACCGTCGTACGGGCGTCGGCGGGCCGGCGCGAACTCGCGCTTCCACACCATCACGCGGCGACGGAAGTAGCACACTTCCTTGCCGTCCTGGTTGAAGCCCTTTGTCTCCACCGTGACGACACCGCGGTCGTTCTTCGACTTGCTCTCGGCCACGTCGAGCACGCGGGTCTCGGCGTGGATCGTGTCACCGTGGAATGTCGGGAACTTGTGCTGGAGGGTCTCCACCTCGAGGTTCGCGATCGCGGCGCCGCTCACGTCGGGCACGCTCATGCCGAGCACCAGCGAGTAGACGAGGTTGCCCACGACCACGTTGCGGCCCTGCACGCTCTCGCTCGCGAACCAGTCGTTCGTGTGCAGCGGGTGGTGGTTCATGGTGATCATGCAGAACAGGTGGTCGTCGTACTCCGTGATCGTCTTGCCGGGCCAGTGACGGTAGATGTCACCGACGGTGAAGTCCTCGAGGCAGCGGCCGAATGGGCGTTCGTGGGTTGTCATGGCGACAGACGCTACTCAGGCCTGTCCTGCCCGCCCGTATCGTCGTTGTACTCGAGGTCCCCCGGGTTGAACCGCGGCATCTCGAACTGGCCCGTGCGGTCGCGCGGGGCGTACCTCTCCACCCAGTCCGCGGTGGTGAGACCGCGTTTCGCCTCGGCCTCTGCGACCTTCTTCAGGCCGGCGAGACGGTGCGACCTGTCGATGGAGAACCTGCCGATGCGCAGCGTGAGGTAACTGAACCAGCCGATGATGATCGGCAGCCAGTACTGGGCAACGCGGTACGAGAGGACGCCGATCGCGGCGGTGGAACTGGGGATGCCGAAGCCGATCAGGGTCGGGATGTAGACGCCCTCCACGATGCCGAGCCCGCCCGGGGTGATCGGGATGACCGAGAGTACGTTCGCCAGGCCGAACGCGACTAGGAGCGACACCGGGCTCATCGACTGGCCGAATGCGCGCAGGAACACCCACAGTGACGCCGCGTCGACCAGCCAGTTCGCCGTGGCGTACGCGATGACCTTCGTCAGCATCGCGCGGTCCTGCCAGAGCCCCTCGATCCGGGTGCCGAGATGCGCGAGCACCTCGGCGGCATGCTGCTCGTCCTGGCCGAACCGGCGCGCCACGGAACGCACGACCCGTTCCGCACGACCCTGGCCCTCCACCAGGCCGAACACGATGAACCCGGCGAACGCCATGAGGATGACCCCCACGATCGCGGCGGTCGTGTAGATCGGGCTGACTCCGCTCGTCGGGATCGACACGATCAGGCCGACCCACAGGATCACGTTCAGCACGACTGCCGACCCGATGCCGGCGGTGGCGAGGGCGAACGCGGTGTCGGGCCCCTTCACGCCGCTCATGGTGAGGAGCCGGAACCCGAGTGCAGTGCTCGCGGCGCTGCCGCCGGGCATCACGTTGCCGAGCGCCTTGGTGCTCAACTGGATTCGGAATAGCCGCAGAAGGGTCACTTCGTCGCCGTGTTCCCCCAGGGCTGCCTTCGTGAGCATCGAGTAGAAGAACAGCGAGATCATCTGCAGGCCGAAGCCGGCGAGGAGCAGGTTCGGCTCGATGCGGTTGAGGTCGTGCGCGGCGTCGAAGAACTGGGGCACGAGGGGCAGGATGATCCAGTACGCCACGAGGGCGATCACGACCACCTGGATCGTGCGTCTCAGTCCCGGCCGGCGGCTACTCATCCCGACCACTCTTGCCGCCCGGCGCCGCGACTTGGGGGAATGCCCGGATGAGCGACACGAGCGTGTCCTTCAC